>CAZMSI010000047.1:0-7959 GCA_964568895.1 uncultured Sideroxydans sp.
CGCACAGCGGCAGCACCAGCAGCGATACCAGCACACCGCCGCCGCGCAAGCCCAGCGTCAGCGCCGCACCAACCGCACCGATCATGCTGAGTATCGGCGAGCCCAGCAACAAACTGAGCATCAACACGCCCAGCGACTGCGCGCTCATGTCAAACTGCAGGCCCAGCACCGGCGCCATCAATACCAGCGGCAAACCGGACGCCATCCAGTGCGCCAGGATTTTCCCCAGCACCAGCATGGACAGCGACTGCGGCACCAACAGCATCTGCTCCAGCGTGCCGTCCTGATAGTCTGCCGAAAACATGCGCGACAGCGATAACATTGATGCCAATAGCGCGGCCACCCATACCACCCCGGGCGCCATCTTGCGCAGCATGTCAGGCTCCGGCCCGACCCCGAGCGGAAACAGACTCACCACCATGACGAAAAAAATCAGTGTGGTCAGCACGTCGGCACGGCGCCGCATCGCCAGCACCAGATCGCGCCGGATTACCAAGCCAAGCAAGCCGAACAGCGACAGCTTATTCATGACAACGCCAGATACCGGGTTTCCACGTTACCTACCTGCAGCGGCTGGTGCGTGGTATAGATCACCATCCCATCTTTCTGCAGATGCTCGCCTATCAGTTCCTGCATCAGCCCGACCGCCCCGATATCCAGCGCGGTAAGCGGCTCATCCAATACCCACAATGCCGCATCGCTGACCAGCAGGCGTGCCAGCGCCACCCGTCGGCGCTGCCCTTGTGACAACACCTTGACCGGTAAAGTTTCACGGCCGCGCAATCCCATGCGCCGCAGGGCGGCAATCGCCTGCCCGTCGCTCACCTCGCATCCTGCCAGCCCGGCGTTGATACGCAGATTCTCCAGCGCATTCAACTCATCCTTGACGGCATTCAAATGGCCGAGATAAACCATCTCGGCGTAATAATCCTCATCCAGCTCGCGGATATCCTGTCCGCGCCAGCGTATTTCCCCCGCCTCCGGCATCATGAATCCACACAGGGTGCGCAACAGGCTGGTCTTGCCGCTGCCATTGGCGCCTTGCACCTGCATTAGCTCACCGGCAGACAGGGAAAAACTCAGGCCGGAAAACAGCCGGTGGTCTCCGCGGGTACAGGCAAGGTCGCTGACTTCCAGCATTGCGTGTCGGGCTTCCGGTAATATAAAGAAACAGCGCGGAATTATATACGATTGCATCAGCACAGTGCGCAGTAATGATAGTACGGTTATAATTGCGCGGCCTTGACGAATTAACCATCCAACACGAAGGGAAAACATGGGATTTCTGGCAAATAAGCGCCTCCTGGTTACCGGCATGATCAGCAACCGCTCTATCGCTTACGGCGTTGCACAAGCCATGCACCGCGAAGGGGCAGAACTGGCGTTTACCTATCAGGGCGAGCGCGTACGCGCCCGCACAGAGTCAATGGCCAAGGAATTTGGCAGCAGCCTGGTATTCCCGTGCGACGTCAGCAGTGACGATGAAATCAACCAGGTGTTTGCCGAGCTGGGCAAGCACTGGGACAAATTCGACGGCTTCGTGCACGCCATTGCGTTCTCGCCGCGCGAAGCGCTGGATGGCGAGTTCCTCGACGGCTTTAGCCGCGAAGCATTCCGCATCGCCCACGACATCAGCGCCTACAGCTTCCCGGCCATGGCCAAGGCGGCACTGCCCCTCCTCAACGACGATGCCGCGCTGCTGACCATGAGCTATCTCGGTGCGGTGCGCACCATGCCGCATTACAACGTGATGGGAATGGCCAAGGCCAGCCTGGAAGCCAGCGTACGTTATCTCGCCATGCAACTCGGCCGCCAGGGCATCCGCGTCAACGGCATTTCCGCCGGACCGATCAAGACGCTGGCGGCAGCCGGCATCGGAGACTTCAGCAAATTGCTGGCCTACAATGAAAAGCACGCACCGCTGAAACGCAACGTGACCATAGAGGAGGTTGGCAATGCCGCCGCTTTCCTGTGCAGTGACCTGGCCAGCGGCATCACCGGCGAAATCACCTATGTGGACGGCGGTTTCAACACTACCGCGCTCGGCACCACCGAAGCATAGTTCCTGCCGCGCCCGCAAAAACAAACGCCACCGCAGGGTGGCGTTTTTCATGTTGTAACCTGGACGATCCTACTGCTTGCTGTCCGCGGTAAATTCCGTCATGTGGATAGTGGCATGTTTCCTGGCATTCTCCAGATACGCCTTGAGTAATTCATCGCCGGTCATCTGACGCAACTGCTGTTCGTAGCGGGCGCGCCTGGCATCGTCGATGGCGCCGGCTGGTTTAATCGATTCCACCCGCGCCAGCAGATAACCATCGCCCTGCACGCTTTCCGCCCCGACATAGGCCGGCAGCTTGTCCACACTTGCCCGGAACACCAGCCGTGCCAGCTCAGGCTCCAGCCCGGTATGGCTGGCGCGCGTTACGGTCTGTGCAGCCTTCCAGTGCAAGTCTGCTTTTTTGCCCTGCTGTAATTGCGCCAGCACACTCTGCCCCTGCTTGACCGCCAGTTCCTCCGCCTGCTGGCGCAGCAATTTCTGGCGTATGGTGGCAGCCACCTCGTTCAAGGGGCGCGTACTGGCCGGCTTGTATTCCAGCAAGCGTACTGCGAGCAGTGTGTTGGGCGCGATTTCGACCGCCGAGCTGTTGCGCTTATCCTTCAGCACATCGTCGCTGAACACCGCCTGCATGGCCTTGTCGGTCCAGGGCAGTGCGCCTGGCTTGCCCTTGTCCAGCCAGCCGCTCTGCTGTATCGGCATTTTCACCAGTTCCGCTGCGGGCTTCAGGGTATCGCTCTGCTCGTATACCGTGTTGCTGAACTTATCCGCCAGTTCGGTAAACTTGTCGTCGGCCTTTTGCTGCTTAAGTTGCTGCACGATGCTGTTCCTGACCTCCGCCAACGACTTGGTCCTGGCAGGCTTGACGGCTAGCAGCTTGATGATATGGAAGCCGAACTCGGAGCGCACCAGTCCGCTGATCTGGCCGGGCTTGAGGCTGAATACCGCTTCGTCAAACGGCTTCACCATCATGCCGCGGCTGAAAAATCCGAGATCCCCGCCATGGCTGGCTGAGCCCGGATCCTCCGAATATTTTTTGGCCAGTGCGGAAAATTTCTGCGGCGACTTTCGCACCTCCTGCAAAATACGCTCGGCCTTGGCCCTGGCTGCCTGCTTTTCTGCATCGGACGCCTGGGTGGGGACCGAAATCAGGATGTGCGCGGCATCGCGCTGCTCCTGCGAATCGAATTCATTCTTATGATCTTCGTAGTATTGCTTGATTTCGTCTTCGCTGGCCGTCATCTGCGGCAACAGGGCATCCGCAGAAAATTCCACATACTCGACACGCGCCCGTTCCGGCATCCTGAATTCAGTCTGGTTCTTTTCGTAGTAGGCCTTGACGGCTGCATCATCGGCCTTCACCTGCCTGATAAAGGAATCCGGTGCGATTTGCGCCACGCTCACCACGCGCTGCTGTTCGTTCAGCCTGATCAGGTTGTCTGCAACGGTAGCCGAGGCATAACCATTTTTGTTGTATGCATCAGTCAGCTGGTTTACGGCCAGTTGCTGCCTGACCCGCGACTCGAACATCAGCGGCGACATGTTCTGCCGGGCCAGCACCGCCTCATATTGCTGCTTGTCGAACTTGCCGTTTTTCTGAAATGCAGTAATACCGGCAATAATCTGCGCCAACTGATCGTCGCTGACTGTTAATCCGGCGGCACGCGCCTTGCTCACCAGCAGGCGCTGGTTGACCAGGCCGTTGAGTATCGAATGCTTGATTCCCGGCTGGTCAAAGATGGCCTGGTCGTAATTCTCGCCCATCACCTGGCGCATCCTGTCCTGCTGCTGCTTCATGGCATCATCAAAATCCTGCTGGGTAATTTTCTCGCCATCGACAGTCGCCAGCGCCTCGGCGCCCGAAGATGTCTTTCGGTAGGAACTCACACCCCAAAGGGCAAATGGAAGAATAACCAACAACAGGACTATCTGTACCGACCGTTTTTTCTCGTGCACGAAATCGAACATAGACCAACCTACCTGGAGGAACAGACTAAAAATGAAAAAGGCGAACTCGCGTTCGCCCCAAGCTGGCGGAGTGGACGGGACTCGAACCCGCGACCCCCGGCGTGACAGGCCGGTATTCTAACCAACTGAACTACCACTCCATAAAACCGTGAGACTTTTGGTGGGTGCTGACGGGATCGAACCGCCGACATTCGCCTTGTAAGGGCGACGCTCTACCAGCTGAGCTAAGCACCCCAAAAGCCGGCTAGTTTATCGCATCTTTCAGGCCTTTACCAGCGCGAAATTTCGGGACTTTTGCTGCCTTGATCTTGATGGTCGCGCCAGTACGCGGATTGCGACCGCTGCGTGCTGCGCGCTTGCCAACGTAAAACGTACCGAAACCTACCAGGGTAACCAGATCACCCTTCTTCATAGACTTTTTGATGGCTTCAATAGTGCCATCCAGTGCACGGCCGGCTGCGGCCTTGGAAATGTCTGCAGACTTTGCAATTGCATCGATCAGTTCAGATTTATTCACGTAAGTCCCCTTTGCGGATTGGTTGAGTGAAATTGACAGGAGAAACCTGCAACGGCTTTATATCAAGGGATTCCAGCCCGGTCAAGCTATTCAAAAAATTTTATATTTTATTGCGCGGATTTATTGCAAATCCGCGCATCCCGCATCAATGCTTGATTACAGAGGGAGTGTTTTTTTCTTCGGAAACCGGGATCGTAGCTGAGGGAGGAACATATTCCGGCAAAGGTTCCGGCTTGCGTTCCAGCGCCATGTCCAGAACTTGTTCGACCCATCTAACCGGATGAATATCCAGCTTGTTCTTGATATTGTCCGGGATTTCCGTCAGATCCTTGGTGTTTTCTTCCGGTATCAGCACGATCTTGATCCCGCCGCGATGTGCAGCCAGCAGCTTCTCTTTCAGGCCGCCGATAGGCAACACCTCGCCGCGCAGTGTGATCTCGCCGGTCATCGCCACATCGGCACGCACCGGAATACCGGTCAGCGCAGACACCATGGCCGTACAAATCCCGATACCTGCACTCGGCCCATCCTTGGGCGTCGCGCCTTCCGGCAGGTGAATGTGCAAATCCACCTTCTGGTAGAAATCTTCGGCGATACCCAGCTTGCTGGCACGACTGCGCACCACGCTCAGCGCCGCCTGAATCGATTCCTGCATCACGTCACCCAGCTTGCCGGTAGTGGTGGTCTTGCCCTTACCCGGCAATACCGCAGTTTCTATGGTCAGCAATTCGCCGCCGACTTCAGTCCACGCCAAACCGGTCACTTGGCCGACCTGATTATGCTTCTCGGCAATGCCATAACTGTAACGGCGCACGCCGAGGTACTTGTCCAGGTTGCGCGAATTGACCGACATTTTGATTTCGCGCCCCTTGAGCAACAACGCCTTGACCACCTTGCGGCAGATCTTGGAAAGTTCGCGATCCAGCCCGCGCACACCTGCCTCGCGCGTGTAGTAACGCAGAATATCGCGGATCGCACTTTCGGAAATACTCAACTCTTCCGGCTTCAACCCATTGTTCTTCAATGCCTTCGGAATCAGGTAGCGCGTGGCAATGTTAACCTTCTCGTTTTCGGTATAGCTCGAGACGTGGATGATCTCCATGCGGTCCAGCAACGGCGCCGGAATATTCATGCTGTTTGCGGTGGCCACGAACATCACGTCTGACAGGTCATACTCGACCTCAACATAGTGATCGACGAAAGTGTGGTTCTGCTCCGGGTCGAGCACCTCCAGTAATGCGGACGAAGGATCGCCGCGGAAGTCCATACCCATTTTGTCCACTTCATCCAGCAGGAATAGCGGATTTTTGACGCCGACCTTGGCCATGTTCTGCAATATCTTGCCCGGCATTGAGCCGATATAAGTACGGCGATGACCGCGGATTTCGGACTCGTCTCGCACCCCGCCCAGCGACATGCGCACAAACTTGCGGTTGGTTGCACGCGCGATGGACTGCCCCAGCGAGGTTTTTCCCACGCCCGGAGGCCCTACCAGGCACAGGATCGGCGCCTTCAGCTTGTCTACGCGCTGCTGCACCGCCAGATATTCGACGATGCGTTCCTTGACCTTCTCCAGACCGTAATGGTCCGTCTCGAGTATTTCCTCGGCCTTTTTCAGGTCAGAGCTGATCTTGGTTTTTTTCTTCCACGGCAGCCCGATCAGTATGTCTATGTAATTGCGCACCACGGTCGCTTCTGCCGACATCGGCGACATCAGGCGCAGTTTCTTCAGTTCTGATTCGGTCTTGACGCGCGCATCCTTGGGCATGTGCGCAGCCTTGATCTTTTTTTCCAGCTCCTCGAGATCGGCACCTTCCTCGCCCTCTCCAAGTTCTTTCTGGATTGCCTTGACCTGCTCATTGAGATAATACTCGCGCTGGCTCTTTTCCATCTGGCGCTTGACGCGGCCGCGGATGCGCTTTTCCACCTGCAGGATGTCGAGTTCGGACTCCAGCAGGCCCAGCAGGTGCTCGAGACGCTGGCGCACATCGAATATTTCCAGCACTTCCTGCTTCTGTTCCAGCTTGAGCGGCAGATGTGCGGCGATTGTATCCGCCAAGCGTCCGGCATCGTCGATACCCGCCAGCGAGGTCAGGATCTCCGGGGGGATTTTCTTGTTCAACTTGACGTACTGGTCGAACTGACTGATCAGGGCGCGGCGCATCGCCTCGGCTTCATGCCCCAGGCCATCGTCGGCAGGAACCGGCTGCACCTCAGCCTCAAAATGGGTCTTCTCGTCCACCACGCGCAGCACTTTGGCGCGCTGCGTACCCTCGACCAGCACCTTGACGGTGCCGTCCGGCAGCTTGAGCATTTGCAGGATGTTGGCAACACTGCCGATATCATACAGGTCGTCGGTAGCAGGCTCGTCCTTGGCAGCAGACTTCTGCGCCACCAGGGTGATGTTCTTGCCCGCTTCCATCGCGGCTTCCAGGGCGTGAATCGACTTGGCACGCCCGACAAACAACGGGATCACCATGTGCGGGAAAACCACCACGTCGCGCAAAGGCAGCAGCGGAAACTGCGTGGGGCTGGTTACTTCTGTATCGGGCTCTAACATGGCAATATTCTCTCTCAGTTGACAATGCAACGCTTAAGGTTGGGGCGCAGTGCAAAAATTCAAGCGCCCCGGAATTGCCTGCAAGAACTAGGCGGCCTTGGGGGTATCCGCGTACATCACTGCGGGTTTGATCTCCCCGCTGGTACTGCCTTCATCCAGAACAACTTTCTCGACATTCTCCATGGAAGGAAGATCAAACATAATGTCGAGCAGGGCATTTTCCAGTATGGAGCGCAGGCCGCGCGCCCCGGTCTTGCGCGCCAGCGCCTTTTTGGCAATGGCATGCAGCACATTCTCGCGAAATTCCAGCTCCACCCCTTCCATGGCAAACAGCTTCTGGTACTGTTTGGTCAGGGCATTCTTCGGCTCGGTCAGGATCTGGATCAGTGCCGCCTCGTCCAGCTCCTGCAATGTCGCCACCACCGGCAGACGGCCGACGAATTCCGGGATCAGGCCGAATTTGACCAGGTCTTCCGGTTCGGTTTCGGTCAGGATCGCACCCACCCGCTTGCCTTCGTCGCGCTTGGCCAGTGTGGCGCCGAAACCGATGCCGGACTTTTCGGAGCGGTTGCGGATGACTTTTTCCAGGCCGTCGAATGCGCCGCCGCAAATAAACAGGATGTTGGTCGTATCCACCTGCAGGAATTCGGTATTCGGGTGCTTGCGCCCGCCCTGCGGCGGCACCGATGCCTTGGTACCCTCGATCAGTTTGAGCAACGCCTGCTGCACGCCCTCGCCCGACACATCGCGGGTAATCGAGGGGTTGTCGGACTTGCGCGAAATCTTGTCGATCTCGTCGATGTAAACAATGCCGCGCTGCGCACGATCCACATCGTAGTCGCATGCCTGCAGCAG
>CAZMSI010000047.1:7969-11147 GCA_964568895.1 uncultured Sideroxydans sp.
CCGGCCTCGGTCAGCGTGGTCGCATCCGCCATCACGAACGGCACGTTGAGCAGACGCGCCAATGTCTGCGCCAGCAAGGTCTTGCCGGAACCGGTCGGGCCGATCAGCAGGATATTGCTCTTGGACAGTTCCACCCCGTCCTTGTCGTTGCTCTGCAGGCGCTTGTAATGGTTGTATACCGCGACGGAAAGTATTTTTTTCGCCTGTTCCTGGCCGATCACATATTCGTCTAGGCGCGCACGAATCTGCTGCGGCACGGGCAGTTCAGCCTTTTCGCCCTTGCCGATCTCCGTCGCCTGGCTCTCTTCACGAATGATGTCATTGCACAGCTCGATGCACTCATCGCACACGAATACGGAAGGCCCTGCAATCAGCTTGCGCACTTCATGCTGGCTTTTCCCGCAGAACGAGCAGTACAGCAGTTTGTCACCCTTGTTTTTATCCGATGTCATTTCACCCTCACTAGGTTATCGGTAATCCTGCAGAGTTGATTCAAGTACGCTGTTCCAGAACCTGGTCGATCAGCCCATACTTTACCGCATCCGCCGCACTCAGGAAATTGTCGCGATCGGTATCGCGCTCGATCACCTCAATCGACTGGCCGGTATGGCCGGCCAGCAGCTCATTCAGGCGCTTCTTCAGGTACAGGATTTCCTTGGCATGAATCTCGATGTCCGAAGCCTGCCCCCGGAAGCCGCCCAGCGGCTGGTGGATCATCACGCGCGAATTGGGCAAGGCAAAGCGCTTGCCCTTCTCGCCGGCAGTCAGCAGGAACGCCCCCATGCTGGCAGCCTGCCCGATGCACAATGTGCTGATGTTGGGCTTGATGAATTGCATGGTGTCGTAGATCGCCATGCCCGCGGTGACGGAACCGCCGGGCGAATTGATGTAAAAGTGAATGTCCTTGTCCGGATTCTCGGATTCCAGGAACAGCATCTGCGCCACGATCAGGTTGGCCGTGTAATCGTTGACCTCGCCAACCAGGAACACCACACGCTCCTTGAGCAGCCGCGAATAGATGTCATAGGCGCGTTCGCCGCGCCCGCTGGTCTCGACCACCATCGGCACCAGACCGATACTCTGGGGCTCCCAGATTTCCCGCAAGGAACTATCACTTCTCATTTAGCGCAACTCCTGTTCATTCCCCATCAATTCATCAAATGTGACCGCCTTGTCGACCACCTTGGCATGCTCGTGCACCCATGCTACCACGTTATCCTCAAGCACCAAATTCTCGGCTTCCTGCATCCGCGCCTGGTCGGCCGCATACCAGCGCATCACCTGCTCCGGGTTATCGAAACTTTGCGCATAATCCTCGATCAGCGCCCTGACCTGCTCCGGCTTGGCGCCCAGATCGTGCTGCTTGACCAGTTCCGATAGCGCCAGCCCGAGCTTGACACGCTTCTGGGCGCGTTCCGCAAACAATTCCGGCGGCAATCCCATGCCCTTCGGAATCTTCATGCCACGCTCTTCCATATCGCGCACCGTCTGCTGCGCCAGATTCTGCGTCTCCCAATTTACCAGCGCATTGGGCAGTTCCGTCTGGCACACCTTCAACAATGCATCCATGGCGCTGTCCTTGTTGCGCGCCTTGATACGGCGGTGCAATTCACGCTCCAGATTCTCGCGGATTTCCGACTTCAGCTTCTCCACATCGCCGTCATCGACACCCAACTGCCTGGCAAACTCGCTATCAACCTCAGGCAAGCGCGGCGCCTCGACGGCATGCAGGGTAACGGCAAAAGTTACTTGCTTGCCCGCCACATCCTTGCCGTGGTAATCCTCCGGGAAAGTCATATCGAACGATTTGTTTTCGCCCGCTTTCATGCCAATGATGGCGTTTTCGAAATCCGGCAGCATGCGTCCCTGCCCCAGTATCACGGAAAAATCCTTCGCTTCGCCACCTTCGAACACTGCGCCATCCAGCGTGCCGGTAAAATCGATGCGCACCTGATCCTCCGCCTGCGCGGCGCGATCTGCCGGTTCAAACACTGCACGCTGCTTGCGCAGGGTGTCTATGGTCTGCTCCACGTCAGCATCGCCCATCTCATAAATTGCGCGCTCCACCGACTCCGCGCCCAGATCGCCAATGATAACTTCAGGATAGACCTCGAAGGTTGCGCTATATTCAAGTGGATCGGCCGTGTGATCCTCGCTCTTCAATTCAAAGCTGGGGGTGCCCACCACATTCAGGCTCTGGGCCTGCGTTTCCGCGGCAAATGCGCGCTCCAGGCTTTCGCCCAGCACTTCCTGAAATATTTGTGCACCATACTGCTGCTCCAGAATCTTGAGCGGCACCTTGCCCGGCCTGAAACCGTGGATCTTGGCGGTACGCCCCAGACGTTTCAGGCGTGCTTCAACCTCGCCACGCATCTGCTGCTGCGGGATGGAAGCATTAAGACGGCGCTCCAGGGCACCCAGGGTTTCTACACTCGACATGCTGACTTTCCTTGCGATTTCAAAATTAATTCTGCGATATAAACCAAAGATCAAAGGCCCGTATTCTTGCACCTCGCGGCGCCGGAATGCAGATCCGCACTCTCGCTCCCAAATATTTTCACTGCAAATTGTTTATGTCCGATTTGCCTTCCTCATGCTTCAGGAAAGCTGGCATATTGACCAAGGCCGAAGAATACCACAACGCAGAAGTGCGTTAATAACCGCTTTGCTGTGGAAACAACACGAAAGAAGCGGGAAACGCCTGCGCGTGGACCGTACGACTGCCAGACCGGCGAGGCCGAGAGGGCAGTCTGCAACCCTTCCGAAGCCAATAGGTCTATAATACCCAAGCAGAACCTCAAAGGCTCCATGAAGACTTGGCCATAAGATTCCCTGAAGCATTTGCAACCACACCTACCTCAAGGAGAACTGGATTATGCACCATGAAGGTATCCTGATATTTATCTTTCTTGCTCTCGTACTGTTGTTCCCGATCATAATTTTCGTGCGTGTTTACGGCATGACCTATTCCGGATTGCGTGCAAGCGGATTCTCGAAAAAACCTGCCAACCAGCCGGACGAAACAATGGAAACAGAACAGGTTTCAGAGAAACAGCCAGAACAGAAACCGGGTTCGCAGGAAGCTGAATAACCTGAAGAAGACTCAGTTGGTGTGAAAGATCAGCTGGTGCGAAAGGAGAGACTCGAACTCTCACGCCTTGCGGCGCTGGAACCTAAA
>CAZMSI010000048.1:0-7556 GCA_964568895.1 uncultured Sideroxydans sp.
CGTTTCGGTTACCCCCACCACCGGGATGTTCATCTGGTAGTGTTCCAGTCCTTCCTCGATTACGATGCGGCAGTTGGCGCAGGCGGTGACCAGGGTCTTGGCGCCGGTCTCTTCCAACTGCGCTTTCTTGATCTTGAATGCCTGCAGCCGCAACGGTACGGCCTCATCGACGGCACTCACCCCGCCGCCCCCGCCGCAGCACCAGTTCATCTGACCGGCATCATTCATCTCCACGAAATCCCTGGCCACCATCCTGAGCAAATTGCGCGGCTGTTCGATCACGCCGCCGCGCCGCACCAACTGGCAGGGATCATGGAAGGTGAGTCGCGCCTCTTCATAGCCTTTGGTCTTGAGCAGTCCCTGCGTGCGGAAACCATCCAGCACTTCCAGGATGTGCAGTACCTCGAAGGTGTAAGGACGACCGATCAGGTTGGGGCCTTCCCAGCGTAGTGCGGTGTAGGCGTGTCCGCACTCGGGGCTGATCACGGTCTTCACCTTGAGTTTTTCCGCGCCGTCGACGATGCGCTGCACCAGCACTTTCGCAATGTCGGAGACGCCGATCTGGATGCCGCTATTGGTAGCCTCGAACGCGTCGGAACACAGCGTCCAGCTCTTGCCCGCCTGTTTCATGATGCGCGCGATGGCACCCAGGTATTCCGGAAAGTTTATGATTTCCATTGACGACATCAGCACCATGTATTCCGCGCCCTCCACGTCCAGCGGAATCTCGATACCGGTATCTGCATGCACGTGTTTCATCTGCGCCTGCACCGCGGGCAGACGCACCCCCATCGGGCTGCCGATTTCCACCGCGCGCGTGGATGCGCCGACCAGACCATCCGGTGCGTGGCCGGAAACGGCCATGCCTTCGCGCAGTTTGCGTACCATGTAGACCAGATCGTTTCCCACCGGGCACACCAACGAACAGCGGCCGCACATGGTACAGCTGTCATACACCAGCGGCTTCCATGCTTCCAGTTCCTCATCGGTAACGGGTTTGGACAGGCCGAACAACTTCGCCAGCCGCCCGAGCAGCGTGTATTCCTGGCGGTATACGCGGCGCAGCGGTTCCAGTTTGTAGATCGGCGTGTACTTCGGGTCGCCGGTCTCGGTGTAGAACAGACAGGCTTCGGCGCACATGCCGCAATGTACGCAGCTGTTGAAGTAGCTGGCGATGGGCGCGTCTATGACTTCCTTGAGGACGCTGATGCCTTTTTCGAGGGAAGCTGTCATACCGCCACTCCTTTTTTAGAGTTCGTATCGCCGTTGTACCAGCGCGAAGCCCACAGCGTGAACACATGGATCAGCTTGGTGAAGGGCAGGAAGATCAGCAACAGTTCCGCGCAAAGGATGTGCAGTGCCAGCATTGTGGTGTACGGCAGCAGCAGATGTTTGGTGGCCAGGTAGCCGGTCAGCACCGGCAAGAATGTCAGTACCCAGGCAGCGTAGTCCTGGAAGGTGGAGAGGAAGCGCTTGACCGGCTTGCTGATGCGATCCACCAGCACCAGCAACATGGCCGCCAGCGTCACCACCGCAGCGAAATCGATGAATTGCGCCGGCAATGACGGCCACGACAGCCCGGTGATGCTCTGGATCAGCTTGATGTGCTGGGCGAACAGCAACACCACGATGAACAGTCCAATGTGGAAAATGTAGCCGCCCACATAGCTGATCGGCGAACGCTTGAATACACTGGACTCGGGAATCGAGCGGCGCAGCATGGTGTGCAATCCGGATGCGCCCGCACGACGGCGAGGTGCGGCGAGATCAGGCTTGCGCCCCAGCGTATAGATTTCGAACGTTCGCCACAGCATGCCCAGCACGAAAATGGACAACGCGATGTTCAGTCCGGTGCTGCGTACCCAGGTCAGGAACAGGTCTTGATCCATATCACTTCTCCAGGTCGGCGACGGTCGCCGTCTGGTGTTCCGATTTTGCCGTATTCTTTTTCATGCGGTTGGCGATGGTAACCGCTGCGCCGACTGCAGCACCCGCCACTACGGCTTCGGTGGCCAGATTCAACGGACTGGTCGGCGTGGACAACGGCGCATAAAAGCTGCCCCCATCCCAGAAGTGCGGCTCGGAACAACCGAGGCAGCCGTGCCCCGACTCGATCGGGAAGCTGGTGCCGCCGTTCCACTTGGTGGTGGCACAGGCATTGTGCGTGATCGGCCCCTTGCAGCCCAGTTCAAACAGGCACCAGCCGTTGCGCGCACCCTCGTCGTCGAAGGTTTTGGCAAACTTGCCCTGGTCGTAGAACGGCCGCCGGTAGCAGCGGTCATGGATGGATTCACCGTAAAATGATTTGGGCCGGCCCAGATCATCCAGGGCAGGAAGCTTGCCAAAGGTGAGGTAATGCGCCAGCACACCGGTGATCACCACCGGGATCGGCGGACAGCCGGAAACGTTGATGATGGGCTTGTCCTTGATGATATCGGACACCGGTACCGCACCGGTCGGATTCGGCTTCGCCTCCGGAATACCGCCGAATGAGGAGCAGGTGCCGACTGCGATGATCGCGGCCGCGCCCTTGGCCACTTCCTGCAGCACATCCAGATTGGTGCGCCCGGCCACGGTGGAATAGACGCCGCCATCACGTAGCGGAATAGAGCCGTCCACCAGCAACAAATACTTGCCGTAGAATTTCTTCATCGCGTCCTCGCGCGACTTCTCCGCGCCGTAGCCGGAAGCGGCCTGCAGCGTTTCGTGGTAGTCGAGCGAAATCATGTTGAAGATCATGTTTTCCAGTGTCGGTGTGTCCGAACGCGTCAGCGATTCGGTACAACCGGTGCATTCCTGGAACGACAGCCAGATTGCCGACGGCCGCGTTGTCTTGACCAGCGTCTCGGCGATGGCCGTTGCCGCACCCGGTGGCAGCGCCATCATCGAAGCGATAGCGGCACAGAATTTCAGGAAAGCGCGGCGGCTGATGCCCTGTTGCGCAAGTCGTTCACCCAGTGTGTCGTGTTCGTTCATTGCTTCACCTCGTCGTTGAGTTGAGCGCGTAACAACTCCAGTCCGGTGGCTATATCCGCAGACTGGCTTTTGATGATTTCGGGAATATCGGTTATTTCCAGCATGTCGGCGACGATGTCGCCCTCGACGTTGTAATGGGTCGCCCACCACACGCCCGGATAGCGCGTTTCGATGATCTCGCTCGGCCCGATGGCCTCAATGTGCGCAGAAACCTCGCCCTGCCCCAGTAACTGGCGCAGCTGCTCGTATTCACCTGGCGCGAACGGCAGGCTATTGAGATCGATACTGCCGCGGGTATCGTTGCGTATGAACTCCTCAAGCAGTGTTGCAATCTCCACCAGCAGCGCACGCAGGCTGCCGATGGAGTATTCCTCCGCATTTTCGATTTTGACGGAAATATTCTGCAGGTTCATGTCCGCCACCCCTCGATCAGCTGTAATGCCTGATTGCAGGCTTGCGGAATAGCAGCGGCAACGGAAGCGGAAGGTTGTTCGCCCCAGTCGATATCGTGCGGCTGGATGCCGATCAAGGCACGGCGTTGTGGTAGATGTTCGGCCAGACGGGCAATCATCAGCAGATCGATCAGGCTGACCTCGTGCACGCTGCGTTTGCGTTCGCCGCCGACGAAGGTATCCATCTGCTCGCCCTCGAATACCCGGGTACTGCCGGGATCACCGCCAAGCTGTGCGGCATCGATCACGATCAGCTGCTGCGCATCTTCAATGGCGCCGGCAAGGGTAAAACTCAAGGTACCGCCATCCATCAGCTCGATATCTTCGCGCCCCGCCACTTGCTCCGACAGCATGCGTATCGCATGCACACCGGCACCCTCGTCGCGCAACAGGGTGTTGCCGATGCCGAGAATCAATGTCTTGCGGCAATCACTCACGGGAAGGTTCCTTGAGCTGACGATACGCTCAATCTAGCACCATGAGATGCGAACTTCAACCATGCATTTATGAATTTGCCGGGGTAAACTAGTCGCCAGTTCTGTCATCCATTGGTTTACACGACATGTGCCTCGGCATTCCCATGCAAATCGTCGAGATCGACGGCTACAACGTGCGCTGTACTGCGAAGGGCGTGGTGCGTGAAGCCAGCCTGTTCCTGCTGCAGGACGAGCCGCTGGCGGTGAACGACTACGTCATCGTGCATCTCGGCTACGCCACCCGGAAAATGACCGAACAGGAAGCTAAATCAACCTGGGAATTGCTCGACGAAATGCTGGCGCTGGAAGCCGGCAAACAGACGGCGGGTTAAGGCGACTGCCATGCCGTTATCGATCAGTCTTTCCCGCGCAGCGCGATTGGTAGGCGTAGCACGAGTCGAACTGCAGAAAAAAATCCGCGAGGGCGTACTGCCTTCTTTCGACGGCTCCGTCACGCTGGACGACCTGCTTGCCTGCTACCCGAATGCGCAACTCGAGGACAACACCGAATACAGCCGCGTGACCCGCATCAAGGAACGCGCCTTCGGCAAGCGCGTGTTCGAGCGCGCGCTGCCGGATGTTGAGGTACTGGCGGCACGCATCGCCGAAATGAGCCGCGAGCTTTCCGATGCGCAAACGCGGGTGCAGCATCTCAATGCCTTGCTGGATCGACTGCAGACCCGATTGAACGAGATCGAAGGAGAATGCCGGGCGGAGGACCAGACCATCATGAATGATTTGAAGTCCTGGCTGAAAAATGAGATCGTTGCCGCCATGGAACCCGATTATCCGAATCCGCTGGTGATGCGCGACAACCTGCTGCGCGTAATGTCGGCGCACGTAAAACTTCTACCCAGCGGACACGATTTTTTTGTCGATGGCAACGACACGCTGCTGGAAGCGGCATTGCGTGCCGGCATACCGCTCAATTACGGCTGCAGCGGCGGCAATTGCGGACTGTGCAAGGCGCGCGTGGTATCGGGCCAGATCAGGAAGGTACGCCACCACGACTATGTGATATCCGAAGTGGAAAAGGCACAGGGCTATGCCCTGATGTGCTCGAACACCGCAGTCACCGAAGTCGAAATCGAGGCGCCCGTGGCCGGCGGCGTGCTGGATATCCCGTTCCAGCAGATAACCGCCAGGGTCAAGTCGATCGAATTGCTCACCCCGGATACCGCCCTGCTGCACCTGCAGACGCCGCGCACCAGCCGCCTGCGTTTTCTCGCCGGGCAATCGGTCACACTGCGCCTCGGCCAATCGCTCAGCACCGAATTATCCATCGCCAGTTGCCCGTGCGACGACCGCAACCTGTTGTTCCACGTGCGGCGCCTGCCCGGCAACCTGTTCTCCGATTATCTGTTCAACCGGCTACGCAAAAACGACGCGGTGGAAATCGAAGGGCCGCTTGGCGAATTTATCCTGCACGAAAATACCGCGCGTCCGCTCTGCTTCATCGCCTTTGATACCGGCTTCGCCCCGATCAAGAGCCTGATCGAACACGCCATGTCACTGGATACCGGGGAAGCGATCAACCTGTACTGGATCGGCTCGGATGACGACAACCTCTATCTGCGCAATGCCGGACGCGCCTGGGCAGACGCACTGGACAACTTTCATTTCTCGCCCATCGTTACCGGTTATAACCTGCGCGCACTCGGCGACCGGCGTATTGAAGCCCTGCAGGGCACGCTGCGCACCATCGTCGAAGATCGCCCGCAGATACAGGAATGCGATATTTACATCGCCGGCCCGGATGCCGCAACCGAAGTGGCGGAACAGTTCTTCCTTGCTCTCGGCCTGCCCGGAAGCCGCGTGTTCAGCAATCGCCGCCCCGAATAACGGAACGCAACGGGCTCAGAGCAGCTTGCACGCCTCATCGAAGTCCAGGCGAGGGTTGCGCGGATAGACCTTGTTCGGGTCGCCATAACCGAGGTTGCACAGGAAATTGGCCTTGACGTGGCTATCGGGAAAATATTCCTGCTGAAATGCTCTTGCCAGCTCGTTTTCCGGTTTCTTTACATCCTTGCCCCCCGGGAAGAACTCATGGTCGACCATGTTCTGGTCGAATCCGGACATCGGACCACAATCCAGTCCCAGCGCCCGCGCAGCCATGATGAAATAGGCACCCTGCAACGAGCTGTTGCGCTGTGCGGTAATCACCGCCAGTTCCGGCGTGCTGGCAAACCAGGCACGCGCATCGGTATGCGGAAACAGCTTGGGCAGATAATCGTAAAATTTCATGTCGTAGCCGATGATGGCTACCACCGGCGCGGCCATGGTCTTTTCCACATTGCCCGGAGCCAGCGCCGGCTTCAATCGCGCCTTCGCCTCCGGCGTGCGCAGGAACAGGATACGTGCCGGACAGCAATTGGCGCTGGTCGGCCCCCACTTCATCAAGTGATAAAGTTCGCGCAGGATGTCGTCGGATATTGGCTTGTCCAGCCAGGAACCATGGGTATGCGCCTTGCGGAACAGCAGATCCATACCTTCTTCACTCAGTCGATTGTCCATTGCATCCCCTTCTGTGTATGGTTGTCGCAGTAACGGCTGTCTTCGTCCGGGAAATCCATGAGCCGCCCAGACAGTGCCCGGCCAGTCTACCGCAAACCCCGCCAGGAAAATAATCGACACCCATTCCCGGAAATTGGGTTAACATTTGCCCGGTACGGACGGAGGAGTGTCCGGGCTACTACTTGTTTGGAAAGGTTAATACAATGATTAGTTCAAAACTTGGCACTTTGGTAATGGCCGTCATCGCATGCGCAGTGTTGTGGCTGATTGGGGGATTCCACTACAGCCACACCGTCGGCATTATTTTCGTATGGCTGGGCATTACCATTGTGGGATTGGCCGCGGGCAATGTCATGAACTCGCCCGAACCTGACCATAAATAATTCTTATGCGGCCGGTGCGGCAACCGGCACGTCTCAAAATACGAACCGCGAACTCTCAAATGGGGTTCGCGGTTTTTTTACGACAACTCAGAGCGCCGCCTGCCTGAATGCGGTCATGTTCTCGGCAATATCCTTGCGCGTCGAAAACCGCCTGATGTATTTGATGATGATGACCAGCCCGAATCCGATTGGGGTCAGCAGGAGACCGAACAGCCACATGAGCCCGAAATATGCGTAAGACAAGGGGGTCTCGAGATGCTCCTTGCTCTCCTCGCTGGCATATACGACCTGGCCGTCCTGACGGCGCAATGCAGCAACGTAGCGGCTCGGCGTCAGCATCAGCGCCACGTGTTCACCGGACTTGATATTGCCCGCTATTTTCTCGTTGTAGGACACGTCGTGCAGTGTTGTGTCGCCGATCTCCACGGTGCTTGCCTCGGTTATTCCATCGGTTACGGCTGTTGCGCCGATCTGCCTGATTTCTCCGCTTGCAATTGAATATCCCACGGTACCTCCAGAAAAAATTTGAAAGAGCCCAACCGGGCAGAACAAAGCCCAGAAGCAGGCAAAAAGCCGGGCTTATCACGACGAACTCACACACCCCGTTCCCGGCCAGTAAAAGCTGCCTGTAGCAACTGCTGCATGGCGGAGAGGGTGGGATTCGAACCCACGGTAGGTTATGCACCTACGCCTGATTTCGAGTCAGGTACATTCGACCACTCTGCCACCTCTCCGGAAGCTGCGCATTCTACCAG
>CAZMSI010000048.1:7656-11071 GCA_964568895.1 uncultured Sideroxydans sp.
AGTCAGGTACATTCGACCACTCTGCCACCTCTCCGGAAGCTGCGCATTCTACCAGCATCGGGGGAAATCGGGCAGAATGTTCTCATGCGCAGCCTCCTTCCATTGCAACTCGCCGTATTCATTACCCTGATTTTCTGGTTCTGGACACGGCACACCACGGTCGAGCCGATTCCCGACTGGCGCCAGGGCGAATTGGTCGTCATTCTCCCCCCCGCCGGCAGCCTGGACTTGCCATTTGACAAGAAACTCGCGGATTTGTTCGCCAAACAGCTCCACGCCAAACTGAAACCCCTGACACTGCTGCCCTATCAGGTTGCCTCGAAGCTGGCCGCCCACCAGGCACACTTCTCCGCCATCGGCATGCGCAGCAACGAGCCGGATCCGGCCTTCAGGTTCGGCGAACCCTACCAGACCGTACGCGAAAAAATCGTATGCGGCAGCAATCCGCCCAGACACCTGCAAGACCTGTTGCACCGCGATGTTATTGTCACCGCCGGCTCGGAACAGGATGCCGCGCTTCGTTCAGCCCAGCAGACCCTGCCGTCGCTGCGCTGGGAAACCCTCAACCAAAAAATGCCCAACACCCTGCTGGATATAGTCGGCGACGGCAAAATCGACTGCACCGTGGCCAACGAGGAGCAATTGCAGACCATGCGCAACTACCATCCGGAGATGGTCGCCGCCTTCGATGTTTCGACGCCGTCGAAACTGGCCTGGACATTTCCGCCGGATACCGATCCTGCGCTGCTGCTGCTGATGGAGGATTTTTTCAGGCGCATTCAGGAAAACGGCACGCTGCACCGCCTGCTCGAACAATACTATGGCTACAACGAGCGGGTAGACCCGATGGACGATGCTGCCTTCCTGACGCAGGTACAAACCGTGCTGCCGCGCTACCGCCCGCTGTTCAAGGAGGCCGCGAGACTGACCGGGAACAAGTGGCAGTTGCTGGCCGCAGTCGCCTACCGCGAGTCCCACTGGAACCCGCTGGCCACCTCAGCCACCGGCGTGCGCGGCATCATGATGCTGACCGAGAACACCGCCGACCGCATGGGCGTCCACAACCGGCTGGACCCGAAGGAAAGCATCATCGCCGGCGCGCAGTATCTGCAATTGCTGAAAGATCGCCTGCCTCTCCGCATCAAGGAACCGGACCGCACCTGGCTGGCTCTGGCCGCCTACAATCAGGGCATGGGACACCTGGAGGATGCGCGCGTCCTGGCACAGCGGCGCGGCCTGAATCCGGATTTGTGGGTGGATATCAAAAAGGTCATGCCACGGCTTGCCGATCCGGATATCGCGGATCAACTGAAGCATGGCAACGGGCGCGGCGGCGAAGCCGTTGTTTTTGTGGAAACCATACGCATGTACTATGACATGCTGGAGCGCCTGACGCGCGATCAAACCCCGCCGAAAACGCCCGAATCATCACCGTTCTCGTTAAAGTTCGACTTTTGACGATTGGGGTTGGCAGCTCCGAAAACAATCAGCTTGCCTTGATAGTATCGATCCCGCCCATGTATGGGCGCAAAACTGCAGGTACACGCACACTACCATCGGCGAGCTGATTGTTTTCCAACACCGCAACCAGGGTGCGGCCTACGGCCAGGCCGGAGCCGTTCAGCGTGTGCAGCAGTTCCGGTTTTCCCTGTCCGTTGCGGAAACGCGCCTGCATGCGCCGCGCCTGGAACGATTCAAAATTGGAGCAGGAAGAAATCTCGCGGTAGGCGTTCTGCGCCGGCAGCCACACCTCGATGTCGTAGGTCATCGCCGCGGAGAAGCCCATGTCTCCGGTGCACAGCTTCGCCACGCGGTAGGGCAGCTCCAGCTTCTGCAGGATGGTTTCTGCGTGGCCGAGCAATTCTTCCAGCGCAACATAGGACTGCTCCGGCGTGACGATCTGCACCAGTTCCACCTTGTCGAACTGGTGCTGACGGATCATGCCGCGCGTATCGCGGCCGTAGGAACCGGCCTCGCTGCGGAAGCACGGCGTGTGCGCAACATATTTCAGTGGCAGGTTGTCGAGCGGCACGATCTCGTCGCGCACGATGTTGGTCAGCGGGACTTCAGCAGTAGGAATCAGGTAGAAATTCTCTTCACCCTCGCCCATCTGTCTCGGAATCCTGAACAGATCCTCCTCGAATTTCGGTAACTGCCCTGTTCCCTTCATTGAATCCGCATTCACCAGATAAGGCACATAGGTCTCGGTATAGCCGTGCTGCCCGCTATGCGTATCCAGCATGAACTGCGCCAACGCACGGTGCAGCCGCGCCAGCGGCCCCTTCAGCAGCGTGAAACGCGAGCCGGAAATTTTCGCGGCCGTCTCGAAATCGAGCCCTCCCAGGCCTTCGCCGATGCTGACGTGGTCCTGCACCTCGAAATCGAACACTGGCAGTTCGCCCCAGCGACGTACTTCGTGGTTGTCCGCCTCCGACTCGCCGGCCGGAACGCTTTCGTGCGGTGTGTTGGGAATGATGGACAGGAAATCGTTCAGCTCCTGCTGCACCTGCTCCAGTTTGGCTTCGAGTTGCTTGAGTTCATCGCCGAGATTGGCCACTTCCGCCATGATGGACGACACATCCTCACCTCTGGCCTTGGCCTGGCCGATCTGTTTGGACGTCGCATTGCGTTTTGCCTGCAGCTCCTGCGTGCGCACCTGGATGGATTTGCGCTCGGCCTCCAGTTCCTCGAAACGCATGGTATCCAGCATGAAGCCGCGCGTCGCCAGGCGATCCGCCATTTCGCTCAGGTTGTTGCGCAGTGCCTGTATGTCTAGCATTTTCCTGTCCTATGATTTCTTTTTTGCTGCCGCATCAAGTTCGCGCAGATGCGCCAGCTTTTCCGCAATCTTCGCTTCCAGTCCGCGCTCGGTCGGCTCGTAGAAACTTACCTCGGGCATGCCTTCCGGGAAATAATTTTCCCCCGCCGCGTAGCCTTCCTGCTCGTTGTGCGCATAGCGGTAATCCTTGCCATAGTCGAGCTGCTTCATCAGTTTGGTCGGCGCATTGCGCAGATGCAGCGGCACTTCGCGCGAACCGTCCTGATTGACGAAGGCGCGGGCGGCATTATACGCGACATAGCCGGCGTTCGACTTGGCGGCTACCGCCATGTACAACACCGCCTGCGCCAGCGCCAGTTCGCCCTCGGGTGAACCGAGGCGTTCGTAGGTCTGCGCCGCACTCAAGGTGATATCAATGGCGCGCGGATCGGCCAGACCGACGTCTTCCCACGCCATGCGCACAATGCGCCGCGCGAGATATCTGGGGTCGGCGCCGCCGTCCAGCATGCGCGTGAACCAGTACAACGCCGCATCGGGATTGGAGCCGCGCACCGATTTGTGCAGCGCGGAAATCTGGTCGTAAAACGCCTCGCCGCCCTTGTCGAAACGACGCAGGTTCTGCGCCAGCGTGGCATC
>CAZMSI010000049.1:0-10928 GCA_964568895.1 uncultured Sideroxydans sp.
GCGAAAAATCGGTGACCGTGCCGGCAGCCGTCGATACCCGCATCGAGTTCGTGGCCAGAGACGGCAAGGTCTCCGTGCTCAAAGACAAGCTTTCACTCAAACCAGGCGAGATCATCGATGCCGCCGTGATGAGCAAGCGCGCGCTGCGCAAGTTCTACGCCGAGCAGATCAAGGCCGCAAAGAAAGAGGACGTACTGCTATCGCTGCATCTGAAGGCCACCATGATGAAGGTCTCCGACCCCATCATGTTCGGCCATGCCGTTTCCGTGTTTTTCAAGGACGCATTCGACAAGCACGGCGCACTGCTCGAAAAACTCAAGGTCAACGTCAACAACGGCTTCGGAGACATGGAAGCCAAGGTGCTGGCGCTGCCGGAAAAACAGCGTGCCGCCGTCGTTGCCGACATCGCCGACTGTTTCCGGAATGGTCCGCCATTGGCCATGGTGAATTCCGACAAGGGCATCACCAACCTGCACGTGCCGAGCGATGTGATCATCGACGCCTCGATGCCGCCGATGATCCGCGACGGCGGCAAGATGTGGGGCGCCGACGGCAAGCCATACGACACGCTGGCGATGATCCCCGACCGCTGTTATGCGGGCGTGTATGTCGCCACGGTCGAGGACTGCAAGAAGCACGGCGCGCTCGACCCCACCACCATGGGGTCTGTGCCCAACGTCGGTCTGATGGCGCAGAAGGCCGAGGAATACGGCTCGCACGACAAGACCTTCGAGATCGCCGGCGACGGCGTGGTGCGCATCGCGGATAGTACAGGCAAGGTACTGCTGGAACAGCCGGTCGAACAAGGCGATATCTTCCGCGCCTGCCAAACCAGGGATGCGCCGATTCAGGATTGGGTAAAGCTTGCCGTCACGCGTGCGCGCCTGTCCGGCACACCGGCCATTTTCTGGCTGGACAAAAAGCGCGGGCACGATGCGCAGATCATCGCCAAGGTCGAAAAGTATCTCAAGGATCACGACACCAGCGGACTGGATATCAAAATCATGGAGCCGGCCGACGCCTGCCGCGCCACGCTGGCGCGCATCCGCCAAGGCAAAGACACCATCTCCGTAACCGGCAACGTGCTGCGCGATTACCTCACCGACCTGTTCCCGATTCTGGAGCTGAACACCAGCGCCAAGATGCTGTCCATCGTGCCGCTGATGAACGGCGGTGGATTGTTCGAGACCGGCGCAGGCGGTTCGGCGCCCAAGCATGTGCAACAGTTTCTGCAGGAGGGCTATTTACGCTGGGATTCGCTGGGCGAGTTTCTGGCGCTGGGCGTGTCGCTGGAGCATCTGGCACAGACGTTCAAGAGCGACAAGGCACAGGTGCTGGCGGATGCACTCGATCAGGCGATAGCAAAAATCCTCGACAACAACAAGTCGCCCGCCAGAAAAACAGGCGAGATCGATAACCGTGGCAGCCATTTCTACCTGGCCCTGTACTGGGCCCAGGCGCTCGCCGCGCAGACCGACGACCAGGAACTGCAAGCATTTTTCACGCCGTTAGCCAAGGTATTGGCGGACAACGAAGCAAAGATCAACGAAGAATTGATTGCGGCACAGGGAAAATCGGTGGATATGGGCGGTTACTACCACCCGGACTTCGGGAAGACATCGAAAGCAATGCGACCAAGCGCAACATTTAATGCGGCCCTGGACACCATGTAAACCAGGCAGAGAAACTTATTGACCGGGCGATTTGATCATTATGGTGCGACAGGCGCGAAGAACTTCGCACGACTGACAGAAGAAGCACAGCAATACCCGGCTCCGCTTTCGGCGCAGCCATGATCTGGCATATGTGGTGACGTGCAATGCCGCAGCACGCCGGCAGGCTATACCTCCGGCAAGAAAAAAGCCCGCAACACAATGTGCGGGCTTTCTATAATTCTTGTCAGCCGGCCTGGATGTTGGAGGCCTGTTTTCCCTTCGGGCCTTGCACGACCTCGAAAGAAACCTTCTGACCTTCCTTGAGAGATTTGAATCCGCTCATGTTGATCGCGGAGAAATGCGCGAACAGGTCTTCACTGCCATCATCGGGAGTGATAAAACCAAAACCCTTGGCGTCGTTGAACCACTTTACTGTACCAGTTGCCATCTGTAACTTCCTTGCAAAAAAACGGGAATGCCCCCTTTAAACTGTTTGAATCAAGAACCCCCACCGCACGGCAAGACCGGTACTGCAGACACCATTGAATCAAACACCCACGCGCTTTTTACTCCTGTTTCCTCGACATCGTCAAGGGGTTATTCGGCTTTTTTTAAAGATGTACTTGAAAATCCCTCCCCAATCGACAAATATAGGGGTAAGGACGATAGTGCAGAAATGGCATAACGCTTAATGGCAACGAAACAGGAAAACATCTCCCTGCTGGAGAAGGAGCGCAGCGCGACGAAGCCGCCACGATCGTACAAGGTGTTGTTGCTCAATGACGACTACACCACGATGGAATTTGTAATTGAGGTACTGGAAACAATTTTTGGCATGAGTCGTGAACGCGCGACCCAAATCATGCTCAAAGTACATCAGGAGGGTTCCGCAGTATGCGGCGTATACCCCAAGGACATTGCAGAAAGCAAGGTGGCCCAGGTGACAATGCTTGCCAGGCAGCGCGAACACCCGCTACGATGCGTCACAGAGGAGAACTGAATCATGATCGCGCAAGAACTTGAAGTCAGCCTGCACCTGGCCTTTGTCGAGGCCCGCCAGAAGCGGCATGAATTTATCACGGTCGAACACCTGCTATTGGCCATGCTCGACAACCCGTCTGCGGCCCAGGTGCTGCGTGCCTGCGGCGCGGATATCGATGAATTGCGCACCACGCTGACCAACTTCATCGACAGCAACACGCCGATCCTGCCCGGCAGCGGAGAAGCCGATACCCAGCCCACCGTCGGCTTCCAGCGCGTTATCCAGCGCGCCATCCTGCACGTGCAGTCGACCAACAAAAAGGAGGTCAACGGCGCCAACATCCTGGTCGCGCTGTTCGGCGAAAAGGAATCGCACGCGGTGTACTTCCTCAACCAGCGCAATATCACGCGCCTGGACGTGGTGAACTACATCGCCCACGGCATCAACAAGACCGCGCAGATCGGCGAACAAAAGGCCCCGGCGGAAACCGAAGCGGATGCCGAACCCGCAAGCGAGGGCGGCGCCCTGCACGACTACACGCTGGACCTTAATGCCCAGGCGCTGGCCGGCAAGATCGATCCGCTGATCGGCCGCAACCTGGAGCTGGAGCGCGTGATCCAGACCCTGTGCCGCCGCCGCAAGAACAACCCGCTGCTGGTCGGCGAAGCCGGCGTAGGCAAGACCGCTATCGCCGAGGGCCTGGCCCGCCGCATTACGGAAAATGAAGTGCCGGAGATCCTCAGGGATGCGCATGTCTATGCCCTGGACATGGGCTCGCTGCTGGCCGGCACCAAATACCGCGGCGACTTCGAGCAGCGTCTGAAGGCCGTGCTCAAGGAATTGGCTGACGCCAAGCAGGCCATCCTGTTCATTGACGAAATTCACACGCTGATCGGTGCCGGTTCGGCCTCGGGTGGCACCATGGACGCCTCCAACCTGTTAAAGCCCGCGCTGTCCAGCGGCGCACTGAAGTGTATTGGCGCCACCACTTACCAGGAATACCGTGGCATTTTCGAAAAGGATCACGCGCTGTCGCGCCGCTTCCAGAAAATCGACGTGCCGGAACCGTCGGTGGAGCAGACCATTGAAATTCTCAAGGGACTGAAGCAGCGCTTCGAGCAACACCACGGCATCAAGTACAGCGCTGCCGCACTGACTTCCGCGGCCGAGCTTTCCGCGCGCTTCATCAACGACCGCCACCTGCCAGACAAGGCCATCGACGTGATCGACGAGGCCGGTGCCGCCCAGCGCATCCTGCCGAAATCGAAACAGAAAAAGATGATCGGCAAGCACGAGATCGAGGAGATCATTGCGAAAATTGCGCGCATCCCCACGCGCACTGTCTCGCACGATGACCGCAACACGCTGAAAAACCTCGACCGCGACCTCAAGGCCACCGTATTCGGCCAGAACCAGGCAATCGACGCACTGGCGCGCGCGATCAAGATGTCGCGCAGTGGCTTGGGCAATCCGCAAAAACCGATTGGCAGCTTCCTGTTCTCCGGCCCCACCGGCGTCGGCAAGACCGAAGTGGCGCGCCAGCTCGCCTACTCGATGGGCATGCCGCTGCACCGCTTCGATATGTCCGAATACATGGAGCGCCATGCCGTGTCGCGCCTGATCGGTGCGCCACCGGGCTATGTCGGTTTCGACCAGGGCGGCCTGCTTACCGAGGCGATCAGCAAACAGCCGCACTGCGTGCTGTTACTGGACGAGATCGAGAAGGCGCATCCGGACATTTTCAACATCCTGCTGCAGGTGATGGACCACGGCACGCTGACCGACAACAACGGACGCAAGGCCGACTTCCGCAACGTGGTGATCATCATGACCACCAATGCCGGCGCCGAAGCCCTGAGCAAAACACAGATCGGTTTCACCCAGGCTTCCGCTTCCGGCGACGAAATGGCCGAGATCAAGCGCCTGTTCACGCCGGAATTCCGCAACCGCCTGGACGGCATCATCTCGTTCGCGCCACTGGACAAGGAAGTCATCCTGCGCGTGGTGGACAAGTTCCTGATGCAGTTGGAAGAGCAGTTGCACGAGAAGAAGGTGGAGGTGGTATTCACCGATGCATTGAAGGACTATCTGGCGCAGAACGGCTTCGACCCGCTGATGGGCGCACGGCCGATGGCCCGCCTGATCCAGGACACCATCCGCGCAGCCCTTGCCGACGAACTGCTGTTCGGCAGGCTGGCGCACGGCGGCCAGGTGACGGTGGACGTAAAGGACGGCGAAGTAAAACTGGATTTTGCCGAAGAGACAGTCGCTGCATAAATCTCGCGGCCTGGCCGAACCCAATTGGGCGTGAAGTGAATTCACGCCCAATTATTTTGCAATACCCGCAAGATGGAAATATCCGCAAACCTCACGGTAAAATTGCGGCAGTTATCGAGAGGAGTACTGACACGACATGATAATCAAACCCGGAGAAATCCTGACCTACGCCATGGTCGCCATTTCGTCGCTGTTCATCATGGGCTCGGTGGTACACATGATGGTTGGCGGACTGGTCAGCGAGAATACGGAGATCACCCTGATCGCCATCATCTGCATCATCGATGCGATCGCCATCGGCTTCATGGCACGTGATGCATATCTTCGCCGCAAGGCGGCAGCCGAACAGCAACCACCCCAATGATATGAGCCGCTGCCGGATATACAAACGGCGCGACGCAACATGAACCGGCCCGGCTACCGCGGTCGCTTTGCCCCCTCTCCCTCCGGCCCGCTGCATTTCGGTTCGCTGGCTGCCGCCATCGGCAGTTATCTCGAAGCAAGATTTCACAACGGTGTGTGGCTGCTGCGCATGGAAGACCTCGACGCACCGCGCACTGTAGCCGGCGCTGCCGACGACATTCTACGCACGCTGGAAGCCTGCGGCCTGTACTGGGACGAAACGATCATTTATCAAAGCCAGCGCACGGCCGCTTACGAAGATGCGCTGCGCGAACTGCAGCGTATTGGCGCGGTGTATCCCTGCGCCTGCACGCGGCGCGAAATCGCCGATTCCGCCCTGCACGGTATCGATGGCCCGGTCTACCCCGGCGCCTGCCGCAACGGCCTGCCTGAGGGGCGTGAGGGACGCACCTGGCGCGTACGCACCGACAACCATGCCATTGCATTCGACGATGCCTTGCAGGGACACCAGCTGCAACATCTCGAAAGCGAAATCGGCGATTTCGTCGTGAAGCGCGCCGATGGCCTGTTCGCCTACCAGCTGGCAGTGGTGGTGGACGACGCGTTCCAGAACATCAGCCATGTGGTGCGCGGCGCCGACCTGCTCGCCTCTACCCCGCGCCAGATACACTTGCAGCGCCTGCTCGGCCTGCCCACACCGCGCTACATGCACCTGCCGGTAGCGGTAAACAAGGCCGGTGAAAAACTGAGCAAACAGACGCTGGCCGCACCGGTTGATAAAAATAATCCGACTGCCGCGCTATGGCGTGCGCTAGCTTTCCTGCAGCAGTCCCCGCCACCGGAACTGCAATGGGAAAAACCGGAAATCGTGCTGGAATGGGCTGCCCGCAATTGGCACAACGATAAGCTGCAAGGCGTCGCCGCCATACTGCCTGATTCGGGGGCGGTACCTCAATCACTCATTAGTTAATCACCGTAATTCAAGTTGGTCGATCAGGAGTAGACACTCAAACCGGATGATGAGCTATTGCACCCATCCTCGTCTGTAAGGCCTTCGGTTACTTCCCAAACTCGAACCGTCCTTCCTGGAACAGCCTCAGGCAGGCATCGGCTACAGCGGGATCATAAAGCACGCCCTTGCCTTTTTTGATTTCGTCCAGCGCAGCCTCCATCCCCAGTCCCGGGCGATAGGGGCGATGCGAATGCATTGCCTCGACCACGTCCGCCACGCATAGTATGCGTGCCTCGAGAATAATCTGTTCGCCCCTGAGTCCTTGCGGATAACCAGAGCCATCGAGCCGCTCATGGTGTTGCAGTACCATCTGTGCAATCGGCCATGGAAAGTCAATGCCTTTCAGGATGTCGTAGCCTGCCTGCGGATGGGCTTTGATCAGACTGTACTCGATTTCAGTTATTCGCCCGGGCTTGCTGAGTATCTCTGCCGGGACCTGGACTTTGCCCAGATCATGCACCCCACCGGCAATACGGATACCATGCACCCGATCTTCCGGCAGCCCCATTTCCCGGGCGATGGCCTCCGCCAGCATGGCCACTCTTATCTCATGTCCGGCGGTATAGGGATCGCGCATTTCGACGATAGTGGCAATTGCCTTGACGGTATCTTCCAGATTGTCTTGCATTCGCGTCAGTTGGCGCTTGATTTCTTCCTGCGCAAAGTCACGTTCCTGACGGGTGCGCAAGCTGCGCACCCCAAACGCCAGATCACCGGCCATCTCTTCCAGCAACTCGATCTCTTTCTGATTGAAGGCATCGGGTTGTTCTGCATAGATATTCAGCACACCAAATACCTTCCCGCCAAGGATAAGAGGCAGGGCAATACTGGAGGCATAACCTCGCTTTATAGCCTGTTCCCGCCATGGCCGCATGCTATTGTCGGCCTGGATGTTTTGTGCGACCTGCGTTTGTCCGCTACGTGCAGCCCTGCCGGCCGGCCCCCTGCCGCGCTCGGTATCCGCCCATACAATCCCGGCACTTTCCAGGTAACCTTCCTCAAAGCCTTCCTGCGCAACCGGACGGATGATTTTGGACTCATCATGTTGCAGATAACCCACCCATACCATCCGATAGCCCTGCTGGTTAATAACGGCCCGGCAGACAGCCTGCAATAATTCATGCTCGTCCATGGCATGCACCAGATTGTGATTCACCTCGCCCAATGCGGCCAGAGCACGGTTGGTTCGGCTTAAGGCAATTTCTGTTTTCTTGCGTTCATCGATTTCCATGGACATCTTGCGAACCAAAGGCAGGACCTGCCGGTAAAGCAATAATATGCCAGCAACCACCAAAGTCAGGAGCAGCGCGAATAGCGTTTTGAATTGCGACGAAATGGGTTGGTATAGCTCTTCCGCATCGATTTTCAGCACCGTACCCAGTCCAAGATCGCCTATTGGCGCATAGGCCGCGATGACATCTCGCCCCCGGTAATCCTTGGTGTGTATCAACCCGGTTTTCTGGGCCAGGGCATAACTCATCGGAATGGGTTGGCCATCTATTTTATCTGGAAGATTCAGCAACACCTTGCCGCCGGTGGACCTGAAGGGAAAACAGTGCATGGTTTCTGCTGTGGCGAGCGCACAAATCGCAAAGTCAGTCGTACCGCCAAGGTAGACTTGACCGTGGAGTTTATTTAATTGTAGCAACGGACGCTCCGCATCCATGGTACCTACTATCTTGCCTGTACTCACAACATTGACGTGAGTGTGCAAAACAAAGCCGTTGCTCCACAAGAGATGACTGGGCGAAGGAGTGGCCACAACTGCGTCAAGTTCGGGGTTATGCACGAAGGCGCCATGATGGGCTATTTCCCTGCCTGCCAGATCCCGGAAAGTTACCGCCGAAAAATCGAAATCTGGGGATCTATCCGCAACTTTCTGAATTTGTTCCCGCCCTGTTTTATTGTTTGGCGTAGAACTCAGCATTTCGATTATTGATATCCGAAGGGGCTGATTAGCGAAGTTGAAGCTATCCTTCCAACCTCGCTCTATAACCCTCTCGAATTCATCATCGCGGCTTTTTAGTGAGCGCTGAAGATCCTGATGGAGTTCATCCTGGACTTGCGGAAATAAAACCGCAAAACCGCCCACTCCCCCGATCAACGCGGTGGCCAGGAATATCAAACCGCCTGCTAAACTTATTTTGCGGGGATAGTTCTGCATTTAAACTGCTACTGTATTTAGCACCAGTCACCAGTAATGGGTTCCAACATTATGCTACATATTTGTTATTGTTGACTGAAAAGTGAAATAGCGGTGTCAACATTAATTTTGGCTACTCGATCACCGGCACGCGCGCGGTCACCACGCACAGCAATTCGTAGCTGATGGTGCCGGCGGCACGGGCAATCTCATCGATTGACAGCCCCTCGCCCCACAACGTGACGCGGCTGCCCACTTTGGCGTCTGGCAACACATTCAGATCCACACACAACATGTCCATCGACACCCGTCCCAGGGTGCGTGTGCGCTGCCCGTCCACCAGCACTGGCGTACCGGTGGCGGCATGGCGCGGATAGCCGTCGCCATAGCCGCAGGCAACGACGCCGACCCGCATCGGCGAATCGGCGCAGAACGTGCCGCCGTAGCCGACACATTCGCCCGCGCGCAGTTCCTGAATTGCGATGATCTGGCTGCTCAGCGTCATCACCGGTCTCAGCCCCAGTTGCTCGGCACTGGTGTCGTCGAACGGCGAAGAACCGTACAGCATGATGCCGGGGCGTACCCAGTCGCCATGGCTCTGCGGAAAGCGCAGTAACGCGGCAGAATTGGCCAGCGAGCAAGCTACTGAATATGGCGCAGCAACTTCGTTGAAACGCTCGAACTGATCGCCCATACCGGCAGCTTCGCCGGCGCTGGCAAAGTGCGTCATCAGTACGATTTTCCGCACTGCCGGATGTGACTTGAGCCTGCCCATTACAGCGGGTATGTCTTCGGATGCAAATCCCAGGCGGTTCATACCGCTATTGACCTTGAGCCAGACCTGCAAGCCTTCGCGCCGCGGATAGGCGTCGAGCATGTCAAGCTGTTGCGGGGTATGCACCACACAGGCCAGTTCGTGCGCCGCTATCAGTTCCATGTCGTCCGCGCTGAAACATCCCTCCAGCATCAGCATGGTCTGGCGGAAGCCTATTTCGCGCAGGCGCACCGCATCGTGCACATCGAGCAGCGCAAAACCGTCCGCCGCATTGAGTGCGGATGCGGTGCGCAGCAGGCCGTGACCATAGGCATTGGCCTTGATCACCGCCATGATGCGCGCGTCAGTGGCACGGCGCGCCAGTTGCAGGTTGTGTTCCAGCGCGGAAAGATCGATATGGGCCTGTATCGGACGGGGCATGACGGTATGCGGGCAAGTGGCGATAAACTGGTTCAATGATAGCAGGCATCACCTTTTCATGTTATAAATCGCGCTCGTTTTCGAACCCTCTTGTTTTCCCCTGCATGGCACTTGGTTTTTATATCATTCTCGCGGCGCAATTCCTTTCCGCGCTTGCGGACAATGCCTTGCTGTTTGCCGCCATTGCCATGCTCAGGGCGCTCAATGCCCCGAACTGGCATACCCCGGCGCTGCAGGAATCCTTCGTCCTCTCCTATATCGTACTGGCGCCGTTCGTTGGCGCCTTCGCCGACTCCATGCCCAAGGGCCGGGTAATGTTCATCAGCAACAACATCAAGTTCCTCGGCTGTCTCGCCATGCTGTTCGGCGTCGACCCGCTGCTTGCCTACGGCCTCGCCGGGCTGGGCGCGGCCGCCTATTCACCCGCCAAGTACGGCATCCTCACCGAATACCTGCCGCCGGAAAAACTGGTGCTGGCCAACAGCTGGATGGAAGGCCTGACCGTGCTTGCCATCATCCTCGGCGCAGTACTCGGCGGCGTGCTGGTCAGTCCCGGACTGGCGCAGCCCATGCTGCAGGTGTGGGACATGCAGCCATTCAATTTCGGCATCGACACCGCACCCGAACTGGCTATCGCCATCATCGGGGTGATCTATGTCGCAGCCGCCATCGTCAACCTGTACATCCCGACACTGCCGATAGACCACAAACCACTTAGCCGCAACCCGATGTTCCTGCTCAAGGAATTTTTCCACTGCTTCATGTTGCTATGGAAAGACCCGCTGGGCCAGGTATCGCTGGCGGTGACCACGCTGTTCTGGGGGATGGGCGCCACGCTGCGCCTGATCGTGCTGGCCTGGGCCGGCCTCGCACTGCATTACAGTATCGGCTCCGCCGCCAAACTCACCGCATGGGTGGCCGTCGGCATCGCCATCGGTGCGGTGCTGGCAGCGCGCTTCGTCAAGATCGAGCATTCGGTGAAAGTGCTGCCGGTCGGCATCGCCATGGGATTGATGGTACTGGCGATGATCCCGGTAACCCATCCCGTCCTCGCCATCATATTGCTGATTATCATCGGGGCAATGGGAGGCTATTTCGTGGTGCCAATGAACGCCTTGCTACAACACCGCGGCCATCTGCTGATGGGCGCCGGCAGTTCGATTGCAGTACAGAATTTCAACGAGAACCTCAGCATGTTCGTAATGCTGACATTGTATGCAGTGATGGAAAAGCTGAGTCTGCACATCTACGTCATCATCCTGGTATTCGGCCTGCTGACTGCAGGCGCCATGGGTGCGCTG
>CAZMSI010000050.1:0-10851 GCA_964568895.1 uncultured Sideroxydans sp.
TCCTGCATCTGCCGCCAGGTCAGCGACAGCCATGCATTCTGGCGCTCATCGAAATAACGATAGGCAATGATATCCGGCGTGCGTTTCACCCGCTCCAGAAACAGACCGTGCAGGGTGATCGCTTCCTCGGGTTTGATCAGGTGCTCCTTGTCGACTTCCATTTCCCAGCTCCCTCCTTAGCCCAGAAACAAATCGTTGAACAGCGGTGTGCCCGGCGTCACCGCGTAACGCTCAAGATCCTGCACCCCGGCCTCGTGCAGCACCTCCTCGTCAATGAAGAAATTGCCGCTGCATTCGCGGCTGGCGCGCGTCAGGATATGGTGCGCGGCGTCGGCCATGATGGACGGATGGCGCGAAGCTTTCAGCACGGCCGGCGGAAAATTGAATTCGATGGCGGCGGTGGCGATGGTGGTGCGCGGCCACAGGCAGTTGACCGCGATGCCGTCCGCCTCGAACTCGCGCGCCAGCCCCAGCGTGCACAGACTCATGCCGTACTTGGACAGGCTGTAGGCAAGGTGCGGCGCGAACCATTTCGCGTCGAGGTTGAGCGGTGGCGACAGCGTGAGGATGTGCGGGTTGGCGGATTTTTTCAGGTGCGGAATGCAGGCCTGTGCGGCGAGAAAGGTGGCGCGCGCATTGACGCCCCACATCAGGTCGAAGCGTTTGGCGCTGGTTTCCAGCGTCGGCGTCAGGCTGATCGCGCTGGCGTTGTTGACCAGCACGTCGATGCCGCCGAACTGCTGCGCCGTCTGCTCCACCGCCGCATGCAGCGCATCCGCATCGCGCACGTCGAGCTGGATGGCGAGCGCGCGGCCTCCAGCCTGTTCGACTTCCTTTGCAACGCTGTGGATGGTGCCCGGCAGTTTGGGATGCGGCTCGGCGGTCTTGCCGGTGATCACCAGGTTGGCTCCGTCGCGCGCGCAGCGCAGCGCGATCTCGCGCCCGATGCCGCGGCTTGAGCCGGTGATGAAAATGGTCTTGCCTTGAAGGTCAGCCATCGGTTCTTGTTGTCTCCCCTGAAAAACCATTTAGCCACGGATTGATCTGTGTGCATCCGTAGCCGATTTATTCGTTCCTCAATGTCCTGCCGCCAGTTGCTCGGGCGCAAAGTCGTCAACCATGATTACCTTGCGCCGCAGTGCATAGTCTCGCTCCAGCAGCAGCGCGTCTTCGGCGGTGATGATGCCTGCATCGCGCGCTTCGGCGATGCGCAGCAATTCTTCCAGCGCGACGACCTTGCCTGCCTTGCGCGCAGCGTCCACCTTCGCCTGCAGCGGCTCGCATTGCAGCGTGCTGGCGAGCGCGGCTTCCAGCGCGCCGACGGCGTCGTTCTCGTCGGTCGGTTGATACATGCCAGCAGTCAGCCGGTCGCGCGCGGCACCGGGCTGCATCAGCAGCTTCGACACCTGGTGACCGAGATGGTCGGAAGGCGGTCTGGCGCAGCGTCCGAGTGGGAACACCAGCACGCGCAGCAGCCATGCCGCCGGACGCATCGGGAAATTCTGCAGCACGCCATCAAACGCGGTCTCGATCCTGAACAACGCATCCTGCATCGACCAGTGCAGCAGCGGCAGGTCTTCCTGCGGCCGGCCGTCGTCCTCGAAACGCTTGAGCGTGGCGGAACATAAATAAAGCTGGCTCAGCACGTCGCCGAGGCGCGCGGAAATCTTTTCCTGGCGCTTGAGGCTGCCGCCCAGCACCAGCATCGCCGCATCCGCCATCAGCGCGAATGCCGTGGAATAGCGCGTGAGCTGCTGGTAGTAGCGATGGGTTCCCGCACCATGCGGCGCGTGGATACCGCGCCCGCCGGTGAGGCCGAATATCGGCGCGCGCACCGCATTGCTCAGCGTAAACGTGATATGGCCGAACAGCGCGGCGTCAAACAGGTGCACCGCGCGCTTACGGTCCGTATCCTGCGCGGCCTGGATTTCCTTGAGTACATAGGGATGCGAGCGCACCGCGCCCTGGCCGAAGATGATCATGCTGCGGGTGAGGATGTTCGCCCCCTCGACGGTGATGCCGATCGGCGTCTGCTGGTAGGCGCGTCCGAGGTAGTTGTCCGGCCCCAGGCAGATGCCCTTGCCGCCGTGCACGTCCATCGCGTCGTTGATCACCACGCGGCCGCGCTCGGTGCAATGGTATTTGACGATGGCCGAGATCACCGACGGCTTCTCACCCATATCCACCGCCGCCGCAGTCAGTACGCGCGCCGCGTCCATCATGTAGGCGTTGCCACCGATGCGCGCCATCGCTTCCTCGACGCCCTCGAACTTGCCGACCGGCACCTTGAACTGCTTGCGCACGCGGCCGTAGGCGCCGCTGGTGCGCGCGGCCAGCTTGACGCCGCCGCTGGCGCTGGCCGGCAGCGAGATCGAACGGCCCGCAGCCAGGCATTCCATCAGCATGCGCCAGCCCTGGCCGATGTATTCCGGGCCGCCGATGATGTAGTCGAGCGGGATGAACACATCGCGGCCGCTGGTCGGCCCGTTCTGAAACGCGGAATTGAGCGGGAAATGGCGGCGCCCCACTTCCACACCCGGAATATCGGTGGGAATCAGCGCCAGCGTAATGCCGCGCCCGGTTTCTTCGCCCACCAGGTGCTCGGGGTCGTACAGCTTGAATGCGAGGCCGAGCAGCGTGGCCACCGGCGCCAGCGTGATGTAGCGTTTTTCCCAGGTGAGGCGGATGCCGAGTACGTCCTGCTCGCCGTTGAATTCGCCGCGGCAGACGATGCCGTAGTCCGGGATCGCGCCCGCGTCGGAGCCGGCGAACGGGCCGGTCAGCGCAAAGCATGGCACTTCCAGCCCTGTTGCCAGGCGTCGCAGGTATTTGTCTTTTTGCTGCGGCGTCCCGTAGTGCAGCAGCAGCTCGGCCGGGCCCAGCGAGTTCGGCACCATCACCGTCACCGCGCCCGTGCCGCTGCGCGAGGCAACCTTGGTCACCACCGCGGAATGCGCCAGCGCGGAAAATTCCAGCCCCCCGTATTCCCTGGGCACGATCATGCCGAAAAAACCCTTGTCCTTGATGAACTGCCACACATCCGGCGGCAGGTCCTGGCGCGCGTGGGTGATATCCCAGTCATCGAGCATCGCGCATAGTTGCTCGACCTCGTTGTCGAGGAAGGATTGTTCCTCCGCGCTCAGCTGCGGCTTGGGATAGCTCAGCAGCTTGTGCCAGTCCGGCAGGCCGCCAAACAGGTCGCCATCCCACCACACGGTGCCGGCATCGAGCGCTTCCTGCTCGGTCTGCGACACCTGCGGCAGGATGCCGCGGAACAGGTTGAGCGCGAAACCGCTGACCAGCAGGCGGCGCAGGAACGGAATGCCCAGCACCGCAACGAAAATACCGAGACAGATGTAGATGACTTGCAGGGCAGTGGCGGAAATGCGGCTTTCGATGGCGATGACCGGCACGATGATGGCGATTGCCAGTAACCAGCTCCAGATGGAGGCCCGGAAAAAGGCCAGCAGCAGAATTACCGCCAATACTGCCAGCGCCACCAGAAATGCCATCCGGACTCCCCCTTGGTATTGTTATGTATTGAAGTATCGAACTTTAACCCTAGTCGAACAGGCTGACAATGCGCGAGACATTCCGTCTATTTTTTCCGTTTAAAAATCAAGGCAGCCCATTCCAGGGAGCGCGTTGCGCAGCCAGCCCGGCTTCCCTTTCAATGTCCCGGAACATCCATTGCTGGCCGCTCATGCCCCAGACGATAGTTGACAAATATAGTCGGAAGTTTAATTATAATCATGTGGTGCGAAACCGGCACCAGATTCAAACGTCAGCAGGAGGATTTCATCATGCTAGACATCAACAAACTTACACTGGACCAGCAGCTATCCCAGGATCCCGAAGGCAACCTGTTCGGCCTTGACCATTGGTCACCGCTGTACGCGCAACGCCAGGCAACGGCCGAAGGCATTTATCTCAGCGACGAGCATTGGGAAGTCATTTATTACCTGCGCGAGCGCTACCGCATTTATGGCGGCGCCCGGACTGCGCGGAACGTGCTGAAGGAACTTGAGGAAAAATTCGGGGAAGGGAATGGCCGCCGCCACTTGTACGAGCTGTTTCCGGGCGGGCCGGTAAGTCAGGCCAGCCGCCTGGCGGGACTACCGTTACCGCCCTATTCCCACGATCCTTCCTTCGGAACCGTGCAATAGGCGTTCCCGGTTCATTTTCTTGTGCATGCCGCCCGGCCTGCCAGGGCTGGACTCTGGCTGTCGGTTTGAACAATATGTTTAATCCGCGCGTTACTGCTCCGGGGCGAAGCAGCGCGACTATTCCGCAATTATGAAACTGGCATCCGGCAATTAATTTTTTGCTGTTGACAGCCATTTGATGTATTGCCAATATATCATTAATATATGCGCAGTCTTGTCAGAAATTAAGCGGAGAGGAGGAGAGCATGCAAGGACCCGACATCGACGACGAAGGATATCTGATCGAACCGGAAACATGGAATGAAGATATCGCCAGGGAATTCGCCAGCCAGGAAAATATCGATCTGACGGAAGACCACTGGGATGCGATTCGTTTCATGCGCAAATATTATTCAGAACACCAGATTGCGCCGGATGTTCGTCATGTGACCAAACATCTTGCCGCGCGACTGGGCCGTGACTCACGCAACAGGATATTCGAGTTGTTCCCATACGGATACGTGAAACAGGCTTGCAGGATCGCAGGCATGAAACGCCCGCGGGCATGGAGTACCGGATAGTCTTGCCGGCCGTTCCGGCCGGACGGAACGGGTCAGTCTATTTCCGTATCGTCGTCGGCGGGCATCGTGGTCAGCGCCAGTTCGATATTGTCCGCAAGCTTGTTGGCATAGTGTGCTGCTTCCGACAATCGCAGCGATTCGTAGTACCTGGCCTTTCCCCGAAAAGTATTGATGTCGTCCAGCAATATGTTTCTGGTTTCGTCTTTTGTCATTTCATCACTCCTGGTTTGCGACTGCGCCTCAGTACGACAAGTCGCTAGCGCATTCGTTCCACCGCTTCTTCCACCCGCTCCACCGCGATGATCTCCATGCCGGCGATCTTCTGCTTCGGCGCGTTGGCCCGGGGAATGACGGCGTGGGTAAAACCGAGCTTGGCGGCTTCCTTCAGGCGTTCCTGGCCGCGCTGGACGGGACGCACTTCGCCGGCCAGCCCGACTTCACCGAACACCACCATTTTTTCCGGTAGCGGTTTGTTCTTGAGCGAGGAGACGATGGCCAGCAGCACAGCGAGATCGGCGCCCGGCTCGGTGATTTTTACGCCGCCCACGGCATTGATGAACACATCCTGATCGAAGCAGGCAATGCCGGCATGGCGGTGCAGCACGGCCAGCAGCATGGCCAATCGGTTCTGCTCCAGGCCCAGCGACAGGCGGCGCGGACTGGGCGAGTGCGCTTCATCCAGCAGCGCCTGGATTTCCACCAGCAAAGGACGCGTACCTTCCTGCGTGACCATCACGCACGAGCCGGCCACCTGCGCGCCATGCTGCGACAGGAACAATGCGGACGGGTTGCTGACTTCGCGCAACCCTTTCTCGGTCATCGCGAACACACCAAGTTCGTTCACCGCGCCGAAACGGTTCTTGAACGCGCGGATCAGGCGGAAGCTGGAATGGGTGTCGCCCTCGAAATACAGCACGGTGTCGACGATGTGTTCGAGCACCCTGGGGCCTGCCAGCGCACCTTCCTTGGTGACGTGGCCGACCAGGATCATGGTCACGTTGTTGCTCTTGGCCACGCGGGTAAGCTGCGCCGCGCATTCGCGCACCTGCGCCACCGAGCCGGGCGCAGACGTAAGCTGTTCGGAATACACGGTCTGGATCGAGTCGATTACCACCACGTCCGGCTTTTCGTGGGCGACGGTGGCCTGAATTTTTTCCAGCTGGATCTCCGGCAGCAGGTGCACTTCGTGTGCGTCCAGCGTCAGGCGTTTGGCGCGCAGCGCGATCTGCTGGGCCGATTCCTCGCCGCTGACGTAGAGCACTTTTTTCGTCGGCGCCAGATGCGCCAGCGTCTGCAGCAACAGGGTGGATTTCCCGATGCCTGGGTCGCCGCCGATCAGCACTACCCCGCCCTGCACCAGCCCGCCGCCGAGCACGCGGTCGAACTCGGCAATGCCGGTCGGCGTGCGCGACACTTCGCTCGCTTCCACTTCAGCCAGCTGCTGCAACTGGCCGGCGGCCGCCAGCGCGCTGTAGCGGTTCTTGCCGGCGGATGGCAACACTTCTGCCACCGTTTCCACCAGCGTATTCCACTCGCCGCAGTGCGGGCACTGGCCCTGCCACTTGGGCGATTGCCCGCCGCACTCGGTACAGCTATAGACTGTTTTTGCTTTTGCCATGTCTGTCTTTAACCAGCCACATTCGGGAAACATCAGGATGCCGGATTGTACAGCTGTTGGCGTCCCGGCTGCCGGCTGGACCGGTTACGACATGACCGGACTTCCTCGTTTACTCGAAGTCGTCTGCGGTACTGGCGTCGCGGCCCTCGTGATAAAGCTGTTCCATCTCGTCCTCAAAGAAGAATTTCTCTGCGCCGAAGGCCGGCTTGAGTTCGTCGATCCAGCAGGCACTCTCATCGTATTCGGCAAAGAACGGGCGCTGCACCCAGTCCGGGTTGCGGCCCTGCAGGAAGTCCAGTGCGATGACCTTCTTGTCGTCGACCTCGGTCACGCCGAGCACCTGCACTTTGCCGGGGTTGGCCGACATGCTCGGACCGCGCACGGTACGGCTCAGGCCGCCGACCTGCTGGTAGGCCTCGCGAAAAATCTGCCACGCCCGCACCAGTGGCACCGAGAAATAATGCTGCGCACCGGTGTCGCGCGCCAGGAACATGTAATAAGGGATGCAGCCCAGCTTGACCTGCATCTGCCACATCTTTGCCCAAGTCGCGGCATCGTCGTTGATGTGTTTCATCACCGGAGACTGGGTGCGGATCGTGACGCCCGCCTCCTTCAGATTGCGGATTGCCTGACGCACCACTTCGTTTTCCAGTTCGCGCGGATGGTTGAAATGCGCCATCAGCGCAAGCTGCTTGCCGGATTGCACCACCTTGCGGAACAGCGCCAGCAATTCTTCGGTATCGTCGTCGTCGACGAACTTGTGCGGCCAGTAGGCCAGCGCCTTGGTGCCGATGCGAATATTGATCAGGTTGGGCAGGTCCGACTGCAGCAACGGCTCGATATAGCCCGCCAGGTTGCGCGCCTTCATGATCATCGGATCGCCGCCGGTAAACAGGATGTCGGTGATCTCGTCATGCTGCTTTACGTAGGCTGCCAGCTTCTCGATCTCGCGGCTGGCAAACTTGATGTCGGTCAGACCGATGAACTGCGGCCAGCGGAAACAGAAAGTGCAGTAGGCATGGCAGGTCTGGCCCTGGCTGGGGAAGAACAGCACGGTCTGTTTGTATTTGTGCTGCACGCCGTGCAGCTTCTCACCCTCGAACTCCGGCACGTTGTGGTCGGCCTGTCCGGCCGGGTGCGGATTGAGTTGCATGCGGATGCGGTTGGCGGCTTCCTTGAGCGGCGCCTTGTCGGCGCCCTGCTTCAGTAGCGCAGCGATTTCGTCGTAGTGTTCGGGACGCAGCATGTCCTTCTGCGGAAAGGTCAGCACGAAAATCGGGTCGTTGGGCACCCTGTCCCAGTCGATCAGGTGATCGACGACATAGTTGTTCGCCTTGAACGGCAGCACGTTGCCGACAACTTCAATGTCGAACATTTGCTGCTCGCTGAGCTTTGCCGTCAGCTGCGGAATTTCCCGGAAATTGTTCAGCTGGTAGGACTTGAATTTCGGCTTGTTCTGTAAATAGATTACCGAGTCAAACTTCTTTTGTAATGGCACTGTGTAACTTTCCTCTTTCCAAAACATGGCGCAACCCTCAGGGTCTCGCCATCACACATGCCAGAGCAGTGGACAACATGGAGAATTTATTTTGCTTCCCCATCTTATAACATAACATCATAGTCAGACCAACCTCGGAAGGCTCGCCGGAGCGCTTATAATGCACACATTCAATCAGCGCCACACAACCCCATGAGCAAGGCATTTACCAGAGAATCCGACGACGACGATGACGATGTGCCAACCGGCACACCGCAATTACCAGCCGGCCTGAAAAACTACATCACCCCGGCAGGCTATCGACGGCTCAAGGATGAATTCGACCAGCTGTGGAAGATCGAGCGTCCCGCGCTGGTGCAGACCATTACCTGGGCTGCCTCCAACGGCGACCGCTCGGAAAATGGCGATTACATCTACGGCAAGAAACGCCTGCGCGAGATCGACCGGCGCATCCGCTTCCTGTCCAGGCGGCTGGAAAACGCCGAGGTGGTGGATCCGGCGCAGCGCGGCGAATGCAACCAGGTATTCTTTGGCGCGACGGTGACGGTGTGTGGCAACGATGGCTGCGAACACACCTACAGCATCGTCGGCGTGGACGAAGCCGATGCCGGGCGCAGTCTGATCAGTTGGGTGTCGCCGCTGGCGCGCGCCCTGCTCAAGGCACGCGAGGCCGACGTGGTGAAGGTACAACTGCCCGGCGGGATGCAAGAACTGGAGATCATGGAGATCAGCTACCGCACCGTCTCCCTGGAATAAGCCGCAAAGCCGAAATTCACGATGTTTATCATCACACACCAATCGGAGGAAATACCATGATGCATCGACGCAAATCGACTGACTCCGTACCGGGCCGCCCGGCATGAACGCCCGCCGCAAACCGCGTATCGGGCTTGCGCTGGGCAGCGGCTCGGCACGCGGCTGGGCGCATGTAGGCGTGATCCGCGCCCTGGAACAGGCCGGCATCCGGCCGGACCTCGTTTGCGGAACATCGACCGGTGCGCTGGTGGGCGCCGCCTATGCGGCCGGCGAACTCGACCACTTCGAGGAATGGCTGCTCGGCCTGCGCCTTACCGACCTGATTTCTTTCATGGATGTAAACCTGAACGGCGGCCTGATCAAAGGCGAGCGGCTGATGGATTTTTTCCGCAGCAAGTTCATCGATCGCCCGGTAGACGAACTGGATATGCCGTTCGCGGCAGTAGCCACTGCGCTGCACTCGGGTGCGGAAGTCTGGCTGCGCGAGGGTTCGACGATAGACGCAGTGCGCGCCTCGATTGCCCTGCCCGCGCTGTTCACCCCGGTGATGCGCGAGGGCCGGATACTGGTGGACGGCGGGCTGGTCAACCCGGTCCCGGTTTCGCTGGCACGTGCGATGGGTGCCGATGTGGTGATTGCAGTCGACCTCAGTTCGGATATCCTCGGCCGTCATTTGCGCAAGAACCATGAGCCGGAAATACACGCCGCGGAAACCGGCGAGTGGATGAGCAAACTGCAACAGAGCCTGAGCGCACTGATGCCTGCACCGGCGGACGACGGGCCTCAGACACCCGCCATGCTCGACGTGATCACCACCAGCATCAATATCATGCAGATCCGCATCGGCCGCAGCCGCATGGCGGGTGAACCACCGGACCTGATCGTAACGCCGCGACTGTCCCAACTCAGCCTGCTTGACTTTCACCGCAGCAAGGAGGCCATTCAGGAGGGCAAGCGCGCGGCAGAAGCCGCGCTGCCCAGCCTGCGCACGCTCGTCGACGAATTCAGCTGAATATCACGCGGGGCACCGATCCCGGGCGCACCCGCGCCCGGCCGGGAATCAATAGCTTTTGCGGAAGCGGGTGCCCTGGCACTCCGGGCACGACGGCACTACGGAAGTTTTTTTCAGCTGGATTTCATGACCGCAGGCCGAGCATGTCAGGGTGCCAGCCATGGTGATCTCGCCAGTCTGATACACCAACGCACCCTCTGCCTTTTCCGAAAGCGCGGTTAGCGCCACACCGGCGGCATGCAGCAATTTGGCCAGCGACGACAAGGCGCCCGCTCCCACCCGTGCCGGATGGAGACTTTCTTTCGCCACCGTGCCCAGTTGCTGCATCTCGACCATTGTCTGTTCGAGGTCGCGGCGCAGATAATGCTTGAATACCTCTCCCTGCTCGGCACTGAATTCACCGGCCACCGCCATCTGCTGGCGAGCGAGTTCCATCGCCTTTTCCCATGCCTCCTGGCCTTTTTCCTGGCCGGAATCGAAAATTTCGCGAGACTTTTCGACAAAGCGATCATAAAGCATCGCATTGGGCGAACGACCACTATCGGCTTCCGGTGTCTGAACCGGCGGTTCGGGTTTCGTGGCATCGGTCATGATTGTTCTCCTTAATACTTAATAGTTGACAGACATCCGGAAAGAGCCTTTTTCAATGACATTGATCTTCAAAGAGAATACTACTCGCGCACAACAGATCATGCAAAACCGCAATCGAACAATAAGCAGCCACCGCCGGGCAGGATGGAAGAGCTCAAGATCGCGACACAGCTACTGCAGCATCTCATCCGGGCATGCGCAGAACGCCCCCCTCAAGCCAGATCGCTGACCAGAGCTTCCCGCACTGTCGCCGGAACTTCCACTACATGGTTGTATTGCGGGTGGTCGATGCCGGCCCGGATAAACGCGCCGCTTTTTGCGGCCGCCACCATTTCCGGCGTCAGCTCGAAGCGCAGGAAATGCACCGAGGCGGTCTTGTCCTCGCTGCTGCGATCCAGGTCTTCATTGGCGATCGGGCGCACCGGATCGAAACCGTCCACGCGCATCCAGATGGTGTTTTCTATGCCGATCAGCCTGCTCAAAGCCTCGCGGCGCTCTTCGGCATCGGCGTATTCGAGCATGAAGGTTGCCTTCCAGTTGTGCCCGTCCGGAATAAGCGGGTTATACACGTCGAGCTCTTCCTGAATCGGCTCCGGCTCGAACATGCGCTCCAGCCGCAGCATTTCCTGCACCTGGTATTGCATGGTCAG
>CAZMSI010000051.1:0-10819 GCA_964568895.1 uncultured Sideroxydans sp.
AGCACCGGAAAGCACTAAAAACAACAGCCCGCACACGGCGGGCTTTTGATGTAAATCGCAGTGGCTTAACGCTCCAGATTCAGCTCCACTTCCGTATTGTCTCCCTTGCGCACAGAGACTTTCTCCGTGACCATTTGATAGCCTTCCAGCTTGACGCTGACAGTGTGGATGCCCGGATCCATTGCCACACGCAACGGCGACAGGCCGTAGTAAATATCATCCACATACACCTTGGCACGCTGCGGATTGGAGTTGACCAGCAACAGTCCTTGGGTGGCGGTGGCGCGCGCTGCAAGCGCCGGCGGCGGAACTCCCATGCTGCCCCCCGGTTGCCCGGACTGTCCGGGAGCAGCAGAAGACGGCACTGTGGTCGGAGCAACCAGCACCGTGACACCCGGGATGGCTTTGGTTCCCGGCGTCAGGTTAAACAGCTCGGGATGCACCACCATCAGGACGGAAGAAATTGCCTCGGTGGTTTTGCTGGAGACAATGTCCAATTCCTTCTTCAGGTACCTGGCCACGTCGGATTTATCGTCGCCCGAAATACCCGCAAAACGGCTATCCTTCTGCACCACCACGCCGGACCATATGATTTTGCCCGTCTTCTTGTCCTTCAGCGTACTTTCCAGGGAAATCGATATTTCATCGCGGTATTTGACATTGTAGGTCAGGTCTTTCACCTCGCCGCTCAGCTCAAAATCGGCGTTGCCGGTATCGGCCTCCGAAATCTGGAAACCGGCATCGTCGAAATGCTTCCTGATCGAACTGGTCACGATGGTAGCCACATTCTGGTCCAGCGTAATGTCCTTGCTCATCATGCCGGCCACATTCTCGCCACCTATCCCGATCTTGCGCGGATTGGCCGCTTTACGTCCATCGGTGTAAGGCACGAGGTGAATGGTGGCAGCATATTTCAACAACGGCGCATTGGGGTTGGGCTGGTGGCTCTCCTGCACACTGATGCCTTTACCACTTCCACCAAACAGTCCGTCCATCGATGTATTGGAACAGGCTGCGACCGACATCACCGTCAGCCCCAGAAAGATTCGCTGCAAAAGTTGTTTCATTTAATGTCTACCCCGGATGGACAAGGCGGCAAGTATAGCAAAGCACACTGTCCCGGCAAAGCCGGACAGGGGTAATGTCATAAGGCGGGAAATCGGGGACATATCCAGAATAGGTGGCGCCCGCTCAGCACCTCAACTGCGGTCAGCGCCATACATTCTCCGGACAGATACAGTCAATCGATCAATAACCATTCGCCAGCTTTTTCGCCTGATCCCAGCGCGGCGAATTCCTGAAGTGCGGCAAATAACGCACCAATTCATTCAGCGCCATGCGGTAAACGTCACGCTTGAATTCGATCACCCCGTCCATCTCCACCCAGTAATCGTTCCAGCGCCAGGCATCGAATTCAGGATGTCCCGAAGCACGCAGGCTCACGTCGCAATCGCGTCCCACCAGACGTAGCAGAAACCATATCTGTTTCTGCCCCTTGTAAGTACTGCGGGATTCGCGCCTCACCCAGTGCTGCGGCACATCGTAGCGCATCCAGTCGCGGGTGCGCCCCAGTACCTTGACATGCGACGGCTGCAGGCCCACCTCCTCGTGCAATTCCCGGTACATTGCCTGCTCCGGCGTTTCGCCATGCTGGATACCCCCTTGCGGGAACTGCCACGAATCCTGCCTGATGCGCTTCCCCCAGAATACCTGGTTCCTGGCATTCGTGAGAATGATGCCGACATTCGGGCGGTAGCCATCCCGATCAACCATCTTCAGCCACCCGTTCAGTTAATTTAATGGGATGATTTTTCCACATTTCACGGTTTATGGAAAGCATGCAAACACAAGTAACCCCTGTATATTTGCTGTATTCCCTGTAAAATCATTGCCCCGATTCAAACAGTACGGACAGCACCATGCGCGTTTCACAATTTTTCATCTCCACCCAGAAAGAGGCTCCCGCCGAAGCCGAACTGGCCAGCCACAAGCTGATGCTGCGCGCCGGCTACATCCGCAAACTGGCCAGCGGACTATACACCTGGATGCCGCTTGGACTGCGCGTGCTGCGCAAGGTGGAAGCCGTGGTGCGCGAGGAAATGAACCGCAGCGGAGCCGTGGAACTGCTGATGCCCGCGGTGCAACCCGCCGAACTGTGGCGCGAGACCGGGCGCTGGGACGTATTCGGGCCGCAGATGCTGAAAATACGTGACCGCCACGACAATGAATTCTGCTTCGGCCCCACCCATGAAGAAGTCATCACCGACATCGCGCGCCGCGAAATAAAAAGTTACCGCCAGTTGCCGGTCAACTTCTACCAGATCCAGACCAAGTTCCGCGACGAAGTGCGTCCGCGCTTCGGCGTAATGCGCGCGCGCGAATTCGTGATGAAGGATGCCTACTCGTTCCACACCAGCCTGGACAGCCTGGAACAGACCTACCGCGTGATGCACGACACCTACAGCAACATCTTCACCCGGCTGGGGCTACAATTCCGCGCCGTCGCTGCCGATACCGGCGCCATCGGCGGCAGCGGCTCGCACGAATTCCACGTGCTGGCCGACTCCGGCGAAGACGCGCTGGCGTTCTGCCCCGATTCCGACTACGCCGCCAACGTGGAACTGGCGGAAGCGGTTGCACCGAAAAAGCACCGCACCGCAGCAAAGGAAGAAAAGAAGAAGGTCGCCACACCGGGGAAGAAGAGCATAGAAGAGGTCGCCGAATTCCTGAAAATACCTGCCCGGCAGGTGCTCAAGACCATCGCCATCGTCGCAGAGAACGGCTCGTTTGTACTGCTGCTGCTGCGCGGCGACCATACGCTGAATGAACTCAAGGTCGGCAAGATTCCGGGCATTGGAAGTTTCCGTTTCGCCACGGATGATGAAATCGAGCAGCACATGGGTTGCCGTGCCGGATATATCGGCCCGATCAAGTCAGTGCAAACCATCGCCGATCGTTCCGTAGCCGCCATGAGCGATTTTGTGACCGGCGCCAACGAGGCCGGCTACCACTTTACCGGGGTTAATTTCGAGCGCGACCTGCACGAACCCGCAACCGTTGCCGACATTCGCAACGTGGTCGCGGGCGACCCCAGTCCGGACGGCAAGGGTAAGCTGGAATTGTGCCGCGGCATCGAGGTCGGTCACATCTTCCAGTTGCGCACCAAGTATTCCGAGACGCTAGGCGCGACCTTCCTCGACGAGCACGGCCAGGCGCAGACCATGGAGATGGGCTGCTACGGCATCGGCGTATCGCGCATCGTAGCCGCTGCCATCGAACAGAACCACGACGAGCGCGGCATCGTCCTGCCGCCGCAGATGGCACCGTTCACCGTCGCCATCGCACCCATCGGCATCGGGAAAAGTGATGCAGTATGTATGGCGGCAGAAAAACTTTACAACGACCTCACCCAGGAAGGTATCGAAGTGCTGCTGGACGATCGCGACGAGCGTCCCGGCGTGATGTTTGCTGATCTGGAACTGATCGGCATTCCGCACCGCATTGTTATTGGCGAGCGCGGACTGAAGGACGGCTTGGTGGAATACAAGGGGCGCACCGATACGGAAGCGCAACAGTTTGCCTTGCAAGATGCGGTCAAACTCGTACAATTGAGACTATGTGCCTGACCAGAAAAAGTTTTCTGCCGAATATGCCGCTGCTGGCAGCCGGGTTGCTGTTCTCGTCCCTAGCCTTCGGCGGCGCACAAATCCAGTCGCCGTTGTCGGCCAGCGTACGCGCTGTGCTGCAGCACAGCATTGCCGACCAGGCGTCCGCCAATTCGGGATTTTCCTCCGTGCAGAAAGAGCGTATCTGGATGCGTACCATGTCGCGCCGGATGAGCAAATACATGCCGGATCGGAATACCCGTCTGGACTTCCTCAAAACCGTGCACTACGAGGCCGCACGCGCCGGGCTTGATCCGCAAATGGTGCTGGGGCTGATCGAGGTGGAAAGCCGGTTTCGCAAATATGCCGTTTCGAAAGTCGGTGCCCGCGGTTACATGCAAGTCATGCCGTTCTGGGTAAAAGACATCGGCACGCAGGGGCAGGACCTGTTCCACCTGCGCACCAACTTGCGCTATGGCTGTACTATTCTGCGCTACTACCTGGATATGGAGCACGGCAACCTGTTCCGCGCGCTGGGCCGCTACAATGGCAGTCTGGGGCGACCGGGATATCCCCTCCGGGTGAAAAATGCGTGGCTGAATCACTGGAACCTGCCGCATCAGCAGGACATGAAAACCGCCTCGGCCGATTAGCTTCCCGACGATCTGGATTTGATATACGTTTCCACGCTTTCGCGGGTAATAGTTCCCTGTTGATAGCTTCTCAGCCTGCCCGTGGGATCATACAGGTAGGATGTCGGCAACGCCTCCACAGTACCGATCTGTTCCTCCGCCAGCCTGGTATCGCCCAGCACGATCGGATAGGGTATATGGTGATTCCTGACGTATCTGGCAACCTTTCCCGGCGAATCCTCCATCGCTATGCCGATCACAACCAGGTCACGATCCTTGTGTGCCCGGTACAGCTTGACCAGGTCCGGCATCTCTTCCCGGCAGGGCGGGCACCAAGTCGCCCAGAAATTCACCAGCACCCATTTGCCGCGGTAATCGGACAGGCGCACCTGTTTGCCATGAATGCTCTCGAATGCAAAATCGGCTGCGGCGCAATTAAACGCAACCGCCATCAAACCCGCAGCCAGTGCTGCATGCCATAACCACTTCATCAATGTTCCACCTTATCCGTAATGGGTTTCTCATCCCCGGCCGCATGCTCTTCTTCATGCTCCCCGCTGCCATGTTCCGCAGCGTGCGACAAATACAGCGCCAGCGCGATCAGCGCGATGCTGGCACCCATGTAAACCAGGTCGATCGGCGACTGCAGCTTCATATTCAGCGCTTCTTCGAACAGGGTCACGATCAGGATCATCAGGATCACCTTGGCCAGGCGCGACTTCAGGTCATCCAGATTACGAATCACCAGTATCTTGCTGGACGCGCGGCTGCCGTGCGCCTGGTCGATGTCGCTGATAAACAGCTCATACAGACCGAGCGAAAAAATCAGCAGCACCGTGGCCAGCAGGTAACCATCCACCACTTCGACAATGTGCGTCACCGTACTATCGTGCAGCGTCTTGCGGGCCGCATCGGTCAGCGAGGGATCCGCATAGTGCAGCGCATGCAGCACCAGGTAGTACACATCCACCGTGGCCATATAGAAAATCGCGAAACCCGCGAACAGGCTGCCCAGTACGGCAGCCAGAATAACGAAGCGGCTGTTCCATAAGGAACCTTCGAATATCACCTCCAGAAATTTCATAACCACCTCGTCTCAACAATTGCGGCGCGCATTAAAACGCAAAAATACGTAGCGGGCAAGCTACTCCCCGACCTTGCTGCCGATCTTGGCAAACAGTTCACGCAACGTGATTTTTTCCGCTTCCTCGCGGCCCCGTTCCATCTGCAGCAGCCACTCGCCGATACCGTCGTCTTCGGCCTGCGCTGCCAACGCCCGCGGATCGAACACGAACAGCCGGCGCAATTCTTCCAGTTGCACGTGCTCCAGGTCGCGGATCAGGCTCCAGCCCTTGCCAGCCAGCTTGCCCACTATGCCGGCCTCAGCCAGACTGTTGAGCAAATGTTCCAGCAGTTCAAAACCCAGATGCAGTTTTCGCGAAAGCTCAGGCACGGTCAGCACCTTGCCGCTGCGCATGCCATCGTCCATTTTCCCAAGGATGCGCAGGGCGTAATACAGCTGCGCGGCAGGCCCCAGTTCTCGTTCCTTGGCCCCGAGCCAATGGGGTAGCGATGAGGCAATCAGCGCACCCAGCAGAACGGTCATCCATGACAGGTAAATCCACATCAGGAAAATCGGCACACTGGCAAACGCGCCATAGACCAGCTTGTAAGTCGGGAAGTGAGAAATGTAGAAACCGAAGGCCTTGCCCATCGTCCCGAACGCCAGCGCCGAAACCAGACCTCCGATGATTGCGTGCCGCATCGGCACATGGCGATTGGGCACCACCCGGAACAGCAGACTGAACGCCAGCGTGGCCAGCGACAGCGACACCAGTTTGACCAGCAGCACTTCGACCAGCGGAATCTGCCTGGCATAACCGGCCGACATGCCGATCAGCCACGAAGTCAGCGACAGGCTGATGCCGATCAACAGCGGTGCCAGCGTCAGCACCGCCCAGTAGGTCAGGATGCGCATCATCAGCGTGCGCGGCCGCGTCACGCGCCAGATGGTGTTGAGCGCATTGTCTATGGTCTGCATCAGCAGCATCGCAGTGATGCCGAGGAACACAATGCCCACCGCGGTCAGCTTGCCGGCACTCTCGGTGAACTGGACCATGTATTGCGAAATCAGCTTGCCGCCGGTTTCCGGCATCATGTTGGAGAGCAGGAATATCTTGATCTGCGTGGAATAGTCGGAGAACACCGGAAAAGCGGAAAACACGGTCAGCGCAATGGTGATCAGTGGCACCAGCGACAGCAGCGTGGTAAAGGTCAGGCTGGACGCCATCTGCGTGCAGCGATCCACGATAAAGCGGTCGACGACGAAACGCAGGAAACGCCACAATTCCTTTGCGTACTTTTGCATAATGCAACAAGCCTCCTATAATTGCGTCCATGATAACCGACAAAGAAATTTTAGTGCTGTATTACAGCCGGCACGGCGCCACGCGCCAGATGGCACAATTCATCGCACGCGGCGTGGCACAAGTGTCCGGCATGCAGGCACGTTTGCGCACCGTACCCGAAGTTTCTGCGGAATGCGAAGCAACCGCCCCCGGCATTCCGGACGAAGGCGCACCCTACGCCACGCCGGACGACCTGGAGCAATGCATCGGTGTCGCTGTCGGTAGTCCCACCCGTTTCGGCAACATGGCGGCCGCCATGAAGCATTTCTGGGACGGCACCAGTTCACTGTGGCTGAAACATGCGCTGGTCGGAAAACCCGCAGCCCTGTTCACTTCCAGCAGTTCGATGCACGGCGGCCAGGAAAGCACACTGCTGTCGATGATGCTGCCGCTGTTACACCACGGTATGATCATCGTCGGCGTACCCTACTCCGAACCGGAACTGACACTCACCCGGGAAGGCGGCACACCTTATGGCCCCAGCCACGTAGCCGGACTCGCCAGCGACCAGCCGATCAGCGACAGCGAAAAGAAACTGTGCATTGCGCTCGGCAAGCGCCTGGCGCAGACCGCGCTCAAACTCGCATCCTGAATGAGCAACGCCCGCGAAGCCCGGCAGTTGCTGCGCGCCCATCGCTATGGCGCGCTAAGCACGTTATCGAAAAAATTCGACGGCCACCCGTTCGGTTCGATCTGCCCCTACCTGGTCGACCACGACGGCAGCCTGCTGATCCTGATCAGCGACCTGGCCGAACACACCAAGAATATCAAAGTCGACCCGCGCGTCAGCCTGATCACCCACAGCCAGGACGACCCGCACATCCAGGCGCAGGGCCGGGTGACCGTGGTTGGCACCGCACAGCATATTGCGGAACGCGATCTGCTCGGCAAACGCTACCTGCGCTACTTCCCGGAAGCACAGACCTGGCTCGCGCTGCAGGATTTCCAGTTCTACCGCATCGTGCCGCAAGCCCTCCGCTACATCGGGGGCTTCGGCAAGGTGCACTGGGTCAAGGCGGAAAGCTATGCGCTGGCGCCCTATGCCTTGATCGAAGCCGAAGATGAAGTCATCGCCCACATGAACGCCGGCCATCAGGAAACAATGCGGCGCTATTGCGCACATTTTCATCGGCAGCAGGTGCAGCAAGTGGAGATGCTCGGCATCGACTGCGACGGCTTCGACGTGAATGCAGACGGCAGGGTACTGCGTTTCGACTTTACCGAACCAGTGCTGGATGCACAGCAGGCGAGGGCTGCGCTGGTTGAGATGTCACAGCAAGCAGGCTAATGACTTACAACTGCTCTTGATCGTCCGCATGTAAAAAAGCATAGATAATTCGCAGTCGGCCACGAACGCGGCGTTGCAGTTCAGTTAACAGCATCCGCAGAAATGGCGTGGCAAAAAAGCCTCAGGCTTTTTCGCCGCGCCCGAAATGACAACCTCACACCTGTGGATGCGCCCGCTCCGCCCCGCTATGCAGCTTGTTCAGTGCGTTCAGGTAGGCCTTGGCCGAAGCCACCACGATGTCGGTGTCGGCACCCTGGCCGTTGACCACGCGCCCGCCCTTGGCCACGCGCACGGTGACTTCGCCTTGGGCATCGGTGCCACTGGTGATGTTGTTCACCGAATACAGCAGCAACTCGGTGCCGCTGTGTACGATCTGCTCGATGGCCTTGAGCGTGGCATCCACCGGGCCGCCACCCTGTGCTTCCGCGCTCTGCTCCTGGCCACCAATGCTGAGTACCACGCGCGCGACGGGCAGCTCGCCGGTTTCGGAATGGGCACGCATCGACACCAGCCGGTAGTGCTCGCTAACATGGGCAACCACTTCCTCGTTAACCAGCGCTTGCAAGTCTTCGTCGAAAATTTCGCTCTTGCGGTCGGCCAGATCCTTGAAGCGTGCAAAGGCGGCGTTCAGCGCCTCCTCGTTTTCCAGCACGATACCCAGTTCCTGCAAACGGGTACGGAAGGCATTGCGCCCGGAAAGCTTGCCCAGGGTGAGTTTATTTGTAGACCAGCCCACGTCCTCTGCCCGCATGATTTCGTAGGTCTCGCGGTGCTTGAGCACGCCATCCTGGTGGATACCGGATTCGTGCGCGAACGCATTGGCACCAACGATGGCCTTGTTCGGCTGCACCGGATAGCCGGTGATACTGGACACCAGTTTGGAGGTCGGCACGATCTGCGTGGTGTCGATGCGCGTGTCGCAGGTGAAAATGTCGCGACGCGTCTTCACCGTCATCACGATCTCTTCCAGCGAAGCGTTGCCCGCGCGTTCGCCCAGGCCGTTGATGGTGCATTCCACCTGGCGCGCACCGTTCATCACCGCGGCCAGGGAATTGGCCGAGGCCATGCCGAGGTCGTTGTGGCAATGGGTGGACCAGATCACCTTGTCCGAGTTCGGTACGCGCTCGATCAACTGCCTGATGCGCTCGCCCCACAACACCGGCAGGCTGTAACCCACGGTATCCGGCACGTTCAGTGTCTTTGCCCCGGCCTGGATCGCTGCATCGAAAATGCGCACCAGGAAATCCATTTCCGAGCGCACCGCATCTTCCGCCGAGAACTCCACGTCGTCTGTGTATTCCAGCGCCAGCTTGATCGCCTTCACCGCATTCTCAACCACCTGATCCGGCGTCATGTGCAGCTTCTTTTCCATATGGATCGGCGAAGTAGCAATAAAGGTATGGATGCGCCCGGACTTTGCCGGCTTGATCGCCTCGCCCGCCGCGCGCACATCTTTTTCGATGGCGCGCGCCAGCGAACACACTGTGGATTTCTCCACGATCTGCGCGATACTCCTGATCGCATCCGCATCGCCTGGACTGGCGGCGGCGAAGCCCGCTTCGATTACGTCCACGCCCAGCTTTTCCAACTGGCGCGCGATGCGGATTTTTTCTTCCTTGGTCATGGACGCACCGGGACTTTGCTCGCCGTCGCGCAAGGTAGTATCGAATATGATTAACTTGTCGGTCATGATGTCAGACTCCATTGCAATTGCTAACTAGCGGCCATTCCGCCGAATGCCGCATGTTCAAAACTCTTTTTGTGGGGGTATGAAATTAGCGCGCGGGGCGCAGCTTCAGCGCGGCCAGCAGGCTGAAGATAGAGTGCAACTGCAGAATGTGACGTGAGAAATGCATGGAGCAAATATAACGGCTTTTATCCGACGGCGCAACTAAACTTCTGGCGGCGGCGATGACTTTCTGTTGCTGTACCACGATCGCACCAGCATGACGTAGCCAGACAGGCAGTAGCCCAGAAACAGCAGAAACAGGATGGCCGGCGGATTGACCGAGACGAAAATGAAGAACAGCGCGAACATGAACACCACGATGAACGGCACGCTCTTGCGCATGTTGATGTCCTTGAAGCTGTAGAAGTGCACGTTGCTGACCATGGTCAACCCGGCGAACACCGTCAGCGCACAGGCGACCCAACGCATCTGCTCGCCGGTAAAACCATTATCCAGCATCACCCAGACAAAACCTGCCACCAGCGCGGCGGCCGCCGGACTGGGCAGACCCTGGAAGAAACGTTTGTCGACGATATCGATATTGGTATTGAAACGCGCCAGGCGCAGCGCCGTGCCGGCGCAATAGATGAAGGCAGCGAACCAGCCCCACTTGCCCAGGCCCTTGAGTGCCCATTCGTACATCACCAGCGACGGCGCCACGCCGAACGACACCATGTCGGACAGGCTGTCGTATTCCGCGCCGAATTCGCTCTGGGTATGCGTCAGGCGCGCCACACGTCCGTCCAGTCCGTCCATGATCATCGCCACAAAGATCGCCACTGCGGAATACTCGAAGCGATTGTTCATCGCCTGCACGATGGCGTAAAAACCGGCGAACAGCGCCGCCGTGGTAAACAGGTTGGGCAGCAGGTAGATGCCCCGCTTGCGCAGGTCGATCTGTTTGCGGTTATCCGTTTCCATGCTTGACAGCGCCCTCAACTCTTGGCCAGCACGGCCAGTATCGTGGTGGTGGCCGAAACTTTATCACCAATGGCCACCTTGACGGTAGCCGTCGGCGGCAGGTACACATCCACACGCGAGCCAAAGCGAATGAAACCATAACGCTGGCCGCGCGCGAGTTTGTCGCCTTCCTTCACGTAGCACAGGATGCGCCGCGCAACCAGATAGCCGAGATAGGTCATGATCGCGATGCCGCT
>CAZMSI010000052.1:0-10815 GCA_964568895.1 uncultured Sideroxydans sp.
GTTCCATCGCGCACAATATAAACAGTCAGTCATCGATGCCATTACCACGCCTGCCACCAGCAAGCCGTGGCCGGAATATCGCGCCATCTTCGTGAACGACCAGCGCATCCAGGCCGGCCTCAAGTTCTGGAAGCATTATCGCCACACCTTGCACCGTGCCGAGAAGCAGTATGGCGTGCCGCAGGAAATCATCGTCGCGCTGATCGGGGTGGAAACGCTGTATGGCGAGCATACCGGCACCTACCGCGCGATAGACGCGCTGACCACGCTGGCGTTCAAGTACCCGCAGCGCGCGACTTTTTTCCGTGGCGAACTGGAGCAATATCTCCTGCTGGCACGCGACCAGGGATTCAATCTGCTCGATGTGCAGGGCTCCTATGCCGGGGCGCTGGGCATCCCGCAATTCATGCCGAGCAGCTACCGCAAATATGCGGTGGATTTCGACCACGACGGCAAGATCGACCTGATGCATGACCCGGTCGATGCCATCGGCAGCGTGGCCAATTACCTCAAGCAGTTCGGCTGGGTTGGCGGGCAGCCGGTGGCATTGCGCGGGAAGTTCGACGAGAATGCGCACAATGTCAGCGAGGCGCAGGCGCGCAGCGCCAGCGAATGGGCGGCAGCCGGAGTGGTGCCGGAGCGGAAAGTGGCGGGGGATGCCAAAGCGCGCCTGATCGACTTCACCCTGGAAAACGGCAAGGAATTCTGGCTGGCATTCGGCAACTTCCAGGTGATCACCCGCTACAACAACAGCGACTTCTATGCCATGTCGGTGTACCAGCTTGCCGAGGCGCTGGATCGGGCACGGCAGCCGCTCGTTGCAGGCTGATGCGCCGTAACGTTATGACGGTAAATTTACGGTAGAGCAGGCCGCCCTGCAAAGAATCGGGGATGCGGAATATGGCCAGGTTGATCTTGGGTTTGCTGCTTGCGCTGCTATCCTGCGCCGCATGGGCGGAGCTGGAAGTCATCGCCCTGCAGCATCGCAGCGCGGAGGAAATCCTGCCCGTCGTGCGTCCCCTGCTGGACCGGGACGGCGTGGCGAGCGGCATGAACAATCAGCTCATTCTGCGCACCTCGCCGCGCAATATCGCCGAAATCAGGAAGCTGCTGGACAAGATCGACGTTGCGCCGCGCCGGCTGCGCATCACCGTGCTGCAGAACGTGGACAGCGAAACCGCGAGGCGTTTGACCGAAATATCCGGAAGCGTGGGCATCGGCAACAGCGGCCGTATCACGGTGCCCGGCAGCAGGGGCGACAACGGCCTGACGGTGGAAGCCGGGCAGGGCGTGGATCATGTGCGTGGCCGCATCGATAGCAGTCAATCGCTGAACCATGACAGCAGGCGGCAGCAGGTGATGGTGCTGGAGGGCAATCGCGCGCTGATTCGCACCGGGCAATCGGTGCCGGTGCAGCAGCGCCAGGTGGTGCAATCGCCTTGGCAGACGCGGGTAATCGACAGCACCGAATACCGCGAGGTGAACAGCGGCTTTTATGTACTGCCACACATCAGCGGCGACCGCGTCACCCTGGAAGTGACCGCGCAGAATGACGCGCTGTCGTCCGGTGATGAAAAGGGTATTGCCAGCGTGCAGAACGTTACGACCACGGTTTCCGGACGCCTCGGCGAATGGCTGGTACTGGGCGACATCAACCGGCAGGGGAACGACCACGGCTCGGAGGTGTCGAGTCATACGACCTCGCGCAGCCAGGAACGGCGTAATATCCTGCTGAAAGTCGAAGAAGTGCAATAGCTGGGAGATCAGGGAAAGATGAAGCGTTTCATTCAGGCAACATGTCTTGCGCTCGCCGTGGTGCTTTCCGGTTGCGGCAACAATGCGCAGTCCGACAAGCTGGGGGCTGCGCTCAGGGCGGCCGAGAAGCATTACTACAAAGGGGAATTCGATAAGGCGGCCCCCTTATTTCAGGCGCTGGCGGAGCGGGGCAACGTACAGGCGGAATTTTTCATCGGCGGCATGTATCTGGCCGGTACCGGCGTACCGCAGGACTACGCCAAGGCGCTGAAGTGGTCTGAAATGGCGGCCGAGCACGGCAACACCGCGGCGCAATTCAACCTCGGCAAGATGTATGAACTGGGTGAGGGTGTGCCGCAGGACAACGTGCAGGCGCATATGTGGTACAGCCTGAGCGCCTCGTCCGGCGATGAACAGGCGACCCGAACGCGCGACCAGGTGGCGCAGCGGATGAGTTATGACCAGATTCAGAAGGCCAAGAGTCTTGCCAGGGCCTGGCGCGTAAAACACAACACCCAGTAATCGGGAAATCGCAACAGCGGAGGGAGGCATGAAACTGCTCGGCACAACCACCAGCCCCTATGCGCGCAAGGCGCGGCTGGTGCTGCTGGAAAAGAACATCCCGCACGAATTCATTGTCGATGCGCCGCGCGAACCGGGCAGCCTGGTGCCGCGCGTCAACCCGCTGGGACGCGTGCCGGCGCTGATCCTGGATGATGAAGCCTGCGTGTTCGATTCGCCGGTGATCGCGGAATATGCCGACTCACTGAACGATACACCCGTCCTGATCCCGCGTGACGACGCCATGGCGCGCATGCGCGTAAAACGCTGGGAAGCGCTGGCCGACGGCATCGTCGATTCGGCCGTGGTGGTGCGCATGGAACGCATCCGCCCCGAGGAAAAACAGGACGCAGGCAACATCACCCGCAACAACGATGCGATCAGTCGTGCGCTGGCCCTTGCCGCCGACCAGCTTGGCGAACGCGAGTGGTGCGAAGGCTCTGCCATCACCCTGGCCGACCTCGCATTGGTGAGTGCGCTGGTCTATCTCGACCTGCGCCAGCCCGAGCGCGACTGGCGCGGTGCGCATCCGAACCTGGCCGCATGGTTCGCGCGCGTCAGCGCACGCCCCAGCGTGCGGGCTTCGCTGGCGGAATAATTGCGAATTGGAATTTTGAATATGGCCGGTACTCGGCCTCGCCGAGAAGCTGCCTCTTGCTAAGCTTTTTGCTCCCGCCAAACCAGTACGCCCAGCGCAAACAACGAAAACGCAATCCCGGCATAAAAAGTGAACGATGCGCCCAGCCGTTCCCACAGTTCACCGGCCAGCACGCTGGCGGCCAGCATCGCGATGCCACTGCACAGGTTGAAGAAACCGTAGGCGGTGCCGCGCAGTTCGGCCGGTGCGGTGTCGGCGACCATCGCCGACAACAGGCCCTGGGTCAGTCCCATGTGCAATCCCCACAGCACGATGCCGATGAAAATTCCGGTCAGATGGATGCTCAGCCCGAGCATGACATCGGCGGCAATCAGCGTGACCAGTCCGGCCTTGAGCAGGGTAGTGTGACGCATGCTGTCGGCCAGCTTGCCGAACGGGTAGGCGGTCAGCGCATACACCGCGTTCATCGCGACGAACACCATGGGGATCCATGCCATTGCCAATCCGACCTGCTGCGCGCGCAGCACCAGGAAGGCTTCGCTGAAGCGGGCCAGGGTGAACAGGGTGCCAAAAACGACCACCCACCAGTAGGCGCCGGACAACTGTCTCAGGTTGTCGAGCTTGATCGGGTTCGTGCGTTTGCCGTCGAGATGGTGTTCCGGCTCGCGCACACCGAACAGCAGCAGTGCGACGGCGAGGAAGGCGGGAATTACCGCAATCCAGAATACGTGGCGGAAATTGTCGGCCCACAGCAGCATGAACACGATGGCCAGCAGCGGGCCGAGGAAGGCGCCGACGGTGTCCAGCGACTGGCGCAGGCCGAAGGCGGCACCGCGCACTTCGGGCGGCGCGATGTCCGCCACCAGCGCATCGCGCGGGGCGCCGCGGATGCCCTTGCCGGTGCGGTCAATCAGGCGTGCGCCCAGCACCATGCCCGGGCTTCCGGCGAGCGCGAACAGCGGCTTGGACAGCGCGCCCAGGCCATAGCCGATGACCGCCAGCACCTTGCGCTTGCCGAGGTAGTCGCTCAGCACGCCGGAGAATATCTTGACGATCAGCGCCAGCGATTCCGCCGCGCCCTCGATGAAACCGACGGTGATCGCACTGGCACCGAGCACACTGACCAGGAATACCGGCAGCAGGCTGTGGATCAGTTCGGAAGAAACATCCATCAACAGGCTGACGAAGCCGAGTACCCAGATGCTGGTGGGGATATGGTGCAGCGCGCTGCCAAACTTGCCCGCCGTGCTGCCGGAAGCGGACCGTTCAGATTCGGCCATGGGGGTTCCAGCGTTTGAGCAGCAGGGCATTGCTTACCACCGATACCGAACTCATCGCCATTGCCCCGCCCGCGATCATTGGATTGAGCAGCCCCAGACCGGCCAACGGAATGCCCAGCACGTTGTACGCGAAGGCAAAAAACAGGTTCTGACGAATCTTGGAGAGCGTCACGTGCGACAGATCGATAGCATCTGCCACGCTGTTGAGGTCGTTGCGCATCAGCGTGATGTCTGCCGCCTCGATCGCGATGTCGCTGCCGCTTTTCATCGCGAAGCTGACGTCGGCCGCGGCCAGCGCCGGCGCATCGTTGATGCCGTCGCCGACCATGCCGACGAGCTGGTCCTGCGATCTGAACGACTGCACATGGCCGGCCTTGTCCTGCGGCAGGATTTCGGCGCGGAATTCGTCGATGCCGGCCTGTTGCGCGATGGCCTGCGAGGTGGCGGCGTTGTCGCCGCTCAGCATCACCACATGGATGCCCAGCGCCTTCAGCCGGCGCACGGCCTCGATGCTGCCGGGGCGCAGCGTGTCGGCCAGCGCAACAATGCCGAGCAGCACACCGTCGCGCGCGATCGCGATCACCGATTTGCCCTGTTGCTGCAGTGCGGCGACCTGCGCCTGGTCCAGCGCGATGCCGCTTTGCGCGATAAAGGTGGGCGAGCCGAGCAGGCAGGGTTTGCCGTCGACTTCGGCGCTGATGCCGCTGCCGGCCTGTTCGTGGAATGCGCCGGCGGCGATGGGCGCAACCTGCTGCGTTTCGGCATATTCCAGCAGCGCGCGCGACAGCGGATGGGTGGAGCTTTGCGCGAGGCTGGAGGCGATCATCAGCAACTGGTCCGCATTGCTGGCGGCGGCCGGCAACAGGTCGGTGACGGCGGGCCTGCCTTCGGTCAGCGTGCCGGTCTTGTCGAGCAGCAGCACCTTGAGTTTGTGCGCGCGTTCCAGCGCGGCGGCATCCTTGACCAGGATGCCGAAATGCGCAGCACGGCCGGTGGCGACCACCACCGCTGTGGGTGTGGCCAGCCCCAGCGCGCAGGGACAGGCAATGACCAGCACCGATACCGCGTCGATCAGCGCGGTGGAGAAGCCGCTGCCGAGAAGCCACCAGGCGATGAAGGTGAGCCCGGCCAGCACCAGTACCGTCGGCACGAAGATGCCGGAGATTTTGTCGGCTAGCCGCTGGATCGGTGCTTTCGAACCCTGCGCCAGTTCCACCAGGCGGATGATCGCCGCCAACTGGGTATGCGAGCCCACGGCCAGCGCGCGGCAGCGCAGTACGCCCTGCTGGTTGATGGTGGCCGCATAGACCTTGTCGTCGACCAGCTTTGGTTGTGGCAGGCTTTCCCCGGTGAGCATGGCCTCGTCCACGCTGGAACTGCCTTCCAGCACCACACCATCGACCGGTACGCCCTCGCCGGGATACACCACGAATATTTCATCCGGGCGCAACTGGCCGGCCGATACCTCGATCAGCTTGCCGTCGCGTTCGGTATGCGCCCGCTTGGGTTGCAGGTTGATCAGCGCTTCCAGCGCGGCCGAGGCCTTGCTCTTGGCACGCGCTTCCAGAATTTTTCCCAGCAGCACCAGCGTGATCAGTGTGGCGCTGGCCTCGAAATAGACATGCTGGTTCAGGTGCAGCACGACCACCGCACAGCTCAGGAAATAGGCGGCGCTGGTGCCGAGTGCGACCAGCACGTCCATGTTGGTACCGCCGCTTTTCAGGCTGCTCCAGGCGCCGTGGTAGAAGCGCCAGCCGGCCCAGAACTGCACCGGCGTGGCGAGCAGCCATTGCAGCCACAGTGGCAGCAGCATGGCACGGTTGCCAGTGAGCATCAGCAGCATTTCCAGCAGCAGCGGGGCGGTGAGCAGCGAGGAGATGAGAAACAGATTGCGCTCGCGCTTCCAGGCGAGTTCACGGTCGCGCTTTTCCGCGGCGAAATCGCGCACCGGGTGGGCATCGAAGCCGGTACTGCGCACGGTGGCGATCAGCTTGTCGAGATCGGAATGCCCGGGATTGAACGCAATGCTGGCTTTTTCGGTGGCAATGTTCACCACCGCTTCCACTTCCGGCATCTGGTTGAGCGCTTTTTCCAGCCGGTTGGCACAGGAGGCGCAGTGCATGCCGGTGACCTGCAGTTCGGCATGTTGTCTCGGTTCGGACATGGTGTTTCTGGGCTCGGTTGCGACACCTTCACGATATGCGAGAAAGCCGCCGACTTCAAGCGCTTTGAGTGGCACTGCAAAAACGCCACCGCGCCCGGCAACTGCTTGCGGCTGCCGGGCATGGTGCGGAGGGTGGTGTGGCTCAGCCCTCTTTTTTCATGGGGCAGGTACTAAAACCCAGGATGGGATACAACGGGCAGAACTTGATCAGGCCGGTAGCCAGGGGGACCACACCAATCCAGCCCCATACGCCCACTGTTCCTGTCGCGGCCAAGCCAATCAATACCGCTCCGACCAGGATGCGCAAGACCCTATCGATACCGCCTACGTTTGCTTTCATGATGCCCTCCATTTGTTTACTGACAGTTACAATCCATTTGCAGGCTAATGGATAATGGCACGCCTGTCTGTGAGAAAAGTCACGGTGGCGCTTATCTATCGAAAATGCCAATATTCGTTATCCCATAAAATGGAAATGGTTAATGTTCAGTCTTCTGACTGAATGCCGGAACCACAAGACCCTGACGATGAAACCGCAAAACAACATTGCCGAATATACCACTCCCGGCATTGCCGAATATGCCATTCCCGGCGTGCTGGGGGCATTGAGTCGCGCCTTGTCCGCCATCGCGCAGTCGGGCAGCGATACGGAACTGATGCAGTCCTGCTGTGACGCCATTGCCGCCGATGCCGCCTATCCTCTTGCCTGGATCGGCCTGGCCGTGCGGGACGAGGAATACAGTATCACCGTCGCCGCGCAAGCCGGCACGGCTGCCTCCTTTCTGGACGGAATTCAATTCAACTGGCTTGATGGAGCGGACGGCAAGAATCCGGTCGCTGCGGCAATCAGGACCAGGGTGACCCAGACGATTGCCGACCTTGCAGCGGATATGGATTCCTGTCCATGGGCGGGCAGGGCAAAAAAAGCCGGGCTGGCTTCCTGCGTGGTGGTGCCCATCAGTGGGGGTGGAGAAGTCATCGGTGTGCTGGCGGTGTATGCCGCCAGCATGTCGGCTTTTTCGGGGGAGACTATCCGGCTGTTCGAGGAGTTGGCGGATACCGCCGGATTCGGCATACACATGCATCGCGTCCGCATGGAATTGCTGGCGGAGCGACAGGAGCGCGAAAGCGAGCGGGAGAAGAAGTTCCACATGATTTTCGATTCCGCGAATGATGGCGTGATGCTGCTTTCCATGGACGGGCGCATCGCGGACATCAACCGCATCTGCCACGAGCGGCTGGGCTACACCAAGGCGGAAATGCTGGGGCAGAGCATTGCGGATTTCGACTTTCCCGAATTTGCCCCCAGGGTGCCGCAAAGAATGGCCCAGGTGATGAACGGCGGGGAGGCTACGTTCGAATCCGCCCACATGCATCGCGATGGCACGGTTATTCCCGTTGAAATCAATGCGCGGCTGGTCGAACTGGGCGGAAAACAGATGGTGCTGAGTGTGATCCGCGACATCACCGAGCGCAAGGCGGTGGAAGAAAGGCTGCGCAGCAGCGAAGCCCAGTATCGTGCCGTGATCGAAACTTCGGCAGATGGATTCTGGGTGGTTGACATGGAAGGGCGGCTGCTGGAAGTGAATGATGCCTATGTGCGGCTTTCCGGCTACAGCCGAGAAGAGCTGCTCAACATGCGCATTCCCGATATCGAGGCCAGGGAACAGCCGGAGGAGACGGCGGCGCATATCGAGAACATATTGCGCGACGGGCATGACCGCTTTGAAAGCTATCACCGGCGCAAGGATGGCAGCGTCTGGCCGGTGGAGATCGTGGCCAATTTCTGGCCGGCAATCAGCGGCCGCCTCTTTGTTTTTGTGGTGGACATCACCGAGCGCAAGGCGGCAGCAAGCAAACTGGAGTTGTTCCGCTCCGCCGTTGAAAAAAGCACGTTGCCGCTATACTGGGTCAGCCCCGAAGGGCAGGTTTTCGATACCAATGAGGAGGCACACAGGCAACTGGGCTATACCCGCGAGGAACTGCTTGGCAAGTTTATCTGGGATTTCAATCCGGAATACAGGCAGGGAATGAGGGCGGGCGCATGGGCGACGCTCAAGGAGCAGAAGGTGCGCGTTTTTGAAACCAGCCATCGCCGCAAGGATGGGACCGTGTTTCCCGTGGAAGTGACATCGAATTACATTTCCTTCGAGGACAGGGAATTCAGCATCTCGTTCGCCCAGGACATCACCGAGCGCAAGCGGGCCGAAGAAGTCGCGGAAATGGCAGAGAGGATCTACCGGTCGAGCTCGGAGGCCATTATGGTGACGGACGAGAATAACTTCATCGTGGACGTCAACGAGGCCTTTTCCCGCATTACCGGCTATGCGGCGGAAGAGGTGATCGGCCGGAATCCGCGGATCATGCAGTCCGGCCGCCACGACAAGGAATTCTATCGGCAAATGTGGCAGTCGATCCTGTACGAAGACGGATGGCAGGGGGAAATCTGGGATCGCCGCAAGGATGGCTCGGTGTATGCCAAGTGGACGACCATCAGCGTCATTCGCCACGAGAACGGCAGCGTCTACCGCCATGTGGCGCAATTCTCCGATATCACCGAGAAGAAACAGCAGGAGGCGCTCATCCGGCGCCAGGCGAGTTATGACGCATTGACCGGCCTGCCGAACCGGCGCCTGTTCCAGGACCGGCTGGAGCAGGAAATCAAGAAGGCGAATCGCACGGGGCTGCCGCTGGTGCTGCTATATCTGGACCTGGACCGCTTCAAGGAAATCAACGATACCATGGGTCATGCCAAGGGCGACATCCTGCTGGTGGAGGCGGGGCGCCGTATTGCCAAGTGCGTGCGTGCAACCGATACCGTGGCGCGGCTGGGGGGGGATGAATTCACGGTAATCCTGCCGGAAATGGGTGACCGGCCGCAGCTGGAGCGGATAATACACAACATCATCGGCGACCTGTCCAGGCCGTTCGATCTCAAGGATGGGAATATTGGCTATATTTCCGCCAGCATCGGCATCATCCTGTACCCGAACGATGCCCGTGATTACGATGAAATGGTGAAGCATGCGGACCAGGCCATGTACGCGGCAAAGGCGCTGGGACGCAACCAGCACAGCTATTTCACCAAGTCCATGCAGAAGGAGGCATGGGAGAAGCTGGAGTTGACCAACGAACTGCGGCATGCGCTGGCGCGCAACGAATGCCTGGTTTATTACCAGCCTATCGTGGATATTTCGAATGGACAGGTGGCCAAGGCCGAGGCGTTGCTGCGCTGGAATCACCCGCAGCGCGGCTTGCTCAGCCCTGCCTTGTTCATTCCCCTGGCCGAAGAATCCGGACTGATCCGGGAGATCGGCGAATGGGTGTTTTACGAGGTGATCGAAGACATCGAGCGGTGGCGTAAACAGATCGGGCGCATCGTTCAGGTCAGCGTGAATAAATCACCGATCCAGTTCGATGGCGATGTGCGGCAAATGACCTGGATGCACAGGCTGGAGGCCCTTGGGTTGCCCGGAGGCTGCATTACGGTCGAAATTACCGAGGGAACGCTGCTCAGGGATTCGTCGCGGGTGAAGGAGCGGCTGCGGGATTTCCAGGACCTGGGGGTTGAGGTCTCGCTGGATGATTTCGGTACGGGATTTTCGGCGCTTTCCTACCTGAAGCAATTCGACATTGATTACCTCAAGATAGACCGTTCGTTCATCAGTCATATAACCGAGAACGAGAGCGACCGCGCCCTGGTCGAGGCGATCATCGTGATGGCGCACAAGCTTGGCATCAAGGCCATTGCCGAAGGCGTGGAGACGGCGGCACAGCGCGATTTGCTGGCATCGTTCGGCTGTGACTACGGGCAGGGCTTTCTGTATTCGCCTGCGGTACAGGCGGAAGAATTTGAAAAACTGCTCGCGGGTAAGGCGTTCGGACAGGGATGAAAAGCAAAGTACCTGGTGCCCGGAGCCGGAATCGAACCGGCACGAGGGGTTTAGCCTCGACGGATTTTAAGTCCGTTGTGTCTACCAATTTCACCATCCGGGCAGGGTAAGGCGGGAAGGCTGTCAGTGAGTGTCTGTGCTGTTGCGAATTATACAGAGGTGAGCCTGCCGATGGCGAAAATGGCGGCTTTATTTCTTGACATGATTAGCAATATCCATATAATGCTGGCTTCGTTTTTGCGGGAATAGCTCAGCTGGTAGAGCGATACCTTGCCAAGGTATAGGTCGCGAGTTCGAGTCTCGTTTCCCGCTCCATATTTCCTGGGAAAGCTTTATGCTTTCCCTTATTTTTTGTGGTGTAAAATCCGTCTCGCGGCGCGATAGCAAAGCGGTTATGCAGCGGATTGCAAATCCGTTTAGGGCGGTTCGACTCCGCCTCGCGCCTCCATCCAGATAAAAAAAACCGCCGGCATGGCGGTTTTTTGTTTTTCGAAGCTGTCTGGGCGGATTATTTGTTGACCCGGTTGATGCCCAGCGCCTTCAGCACATATTTCTCATAGATCG
>CAZMSI010000053.1:0-10691 GCA_964568895.1 uncultured Sideroxydans sp.
CATACTTGAAGTGTTCCTGCAGCAACGTACGATTGGGAAGCCCGGTAAGCTGGTCGAAATGTGCCAGATGCTGGATGCGTTCTGCGGCCTGTTTCTTTTCGGTAACGTCTTCCTTGATTTCCAGATAACTGGTCACCTTGCCGCTGGGGTCACGCACCGGGGAAATCATCACGGACTCGATGTATTTCTTGCCATCCTTGTGACGATTGCTCAATTCGCCCTTCCATGTCTTGCCCTGTTCAAGATGCTCCCACAACTCGTCGCAGGTCTGCTGCGAGGTTTCCCCGGAGCTCATGATGCTGGGATTTTTTCCGACCACCTCATGCATCGCATAACCGGTCTGTTTGCTGAAAGCCGCATTGGCATAGACAATATTGGCATCGAGATCGGTGATTACGATTGAGTTCGGACTTTGCTCGACGGCGAAAGACAGCATGTCCAGCGAATTCTCCAACTTGTTTCGTTGCGCTTCGTCCTCGAAGCGGTCAAGTGCAAAGCTGATGTTCATGGCCATCTCAATCAGCAAATTCTGTTCCGCCTCGTCGAAGGCATTTATCTCTCCGCTATAAAGCACAAGCGCCCCGACCACCTTGCCTTTCCGGTTTAATGGCAGCGACGCCGATGCTGCCCAGCCGAATTTCGCCCCGCGCTCATGCCAGGGAGCGGTGCTCGGATCGCGGGCAAAGTCCTGACACCAGACCGGGCGATTTTCGCGCACCGAGGTTCCGCTCGGGCCGCGTCCTGTGGCCTGGTCGCCCTCGATTGAAATGATGATGCCGTCGAGATATTCAGTACCCCCACCGAATGCAGCAACGGGTTTCAGTAGCCCATCAGCCTCATCCAGCATGCCGATCCACGTCATCTTCATGCCGCCGAATGTCACGGCATCTTGGCAGATTTGCGGAAACAATTCGGCCTCATCGGCACAGCGCACAATGGCCTGGTTGCATTGGCTCAATGCGGCATAGAGTTGCGTGAGGCGCTGTATTTTTTCCTCCGCAGATTTGCGTGCAGTAATGTCGTGTGCCAGAACGATGAAGCGCTCGGGCTGATGGTCATCAACTTGTTTTTTGGCCACGGACAACTCGAACCAGAACCTGCCCTGCGGGAGCTGCAACTCATATTGCTGTCCGCCGGACCACCCATTCCTGCTTGCTTCATACAGCGCCCGCATGCCGATGCCGGCCACATCCGGCGGCATGACCTCGGCAAGCGTCTTGCCGACAATTGTTTCCCTTGACGCCGCCAGCAAGTCCGAACGATGCGCGTGATAGTCGTAAAAGCGCCCATCAATATCCATTTCGAACATCAGATCGGGAATGGCGTCCATGGTGGCCTGCAAGTATTTGTTTTTTTCTGCAAGCTGCCGGGTTTTTTGCCTCACCTGCCTGCGCAGAATCACCGTACCGGCCAGGAAGGCCAACATCAAAAGTGTCATCGCCAGCAAGATGCGCCAGACATAAGGTGGAACAAACGTGGGCTGTACCTCCCCGCCCCAGCGCTTGATGATGGTGAAATACGGCGAAGCGGGATCCTTCTCCCACGCCGACAGATGGCGGTCTATCGCCGCCAGCAGTTCCGCATTACGTCCCCGCGCCGTGACATAGAACAGGCGGGACGGTTGAAATACTACGGGGGTCTCGATCAGGTGGTAGGCCTGCGCGTTGAACTCCCCGAAATAATGATTGGCGACCGCTGCATCGGCCCGTCCCTGCTGGACCAGCCGGAAAGCCTCATCCAGCGAGGCAGTCGGAATTGTTTCCACCTTCAATCCGAAACCGTGCACCATGGTCTCGAAACCGCCCGCCTGAATCCCGCCACCAAGCAAGGCAACGCGCTTGTTGTTCAAATCGAGCGGGGAAGTAATTGAAACTCCGCTACGGCGGTAAATCTGCGACCAGCTGTAAAGGGCCGGTGTCTGGTGAAAATCGAAGCGCTGGGCACGCACCGCCGAATAAGCTACATCCGGCATCAGATCAATCTTGCCGCGCTGCAATTGGTCCAGACAAGCTGTCCATTCGCACACAGTAAATGATAAATCCCAGTTTTCCTTCTCGGCAACCTGGCGCAGGATGTCGATCAGAATACCGGTTACCCTGCCACTTTGGTCGGTGAATATTTTGGGGCTGTTCTGGTATACGCCGACGCGAACCTTGAGTGCCTCTGCATGGGTGGGCGCAAGAAAAAAAATTAGCGCCAGCGAAAGCAGGCCTGCCATCCCGCGGCGTAAAGCAATACCTGCCCGGACTTGTCTGTCAGTCGCTCGGTGAAAACGCGTGCAAGACATAAACGTATTTTGATCGAGAACACGCATTCGGATTTTGTGGAGGCGGACGCAGCCCAATGTCTGTTTATAGTGACTATCATAATCTACTTTGCCCCAATAGACACAGGACATCACCTGCCCCTGGCCTGCTCCTTTATCCCCATGCAGGTGTGGTGTAGTATGGCAGATACCGCTTGCTCCCAATTCATCAGGAGCAGATTCGTGCATTTCCCAATAACCAAAAAGGAATGAAATGCCCGGCCGCAAGTTCTTCCGTGTTGTACGCCCCTATCTCTCGGCCATGGCCGTCATCGCCGTGGCTGCAACTTTGGTTTTCACGATTTATTTCACACGACTCAGCTTGCAATGGACCACCTTCCTGGCAGGAATACTGGTTGCCGCCATACTGGCAGAAGCAACCCGCGTTTCGAAAGCAGAATGGATAGTCATGCGCCGCACTGCACAGCTGTCCGCAATGAAAGAACGGCTGGAACGCGAAACTTCCCGGCGCAGGCAAGCCGAAGAAAAAATCGCAAAGGACAAGCCGCGCCTGTATCTGCTCGATGAAGTGCTGATGACCATGATTGTGCTGGTCGACGCCAAAGGCTATTGCCGCTATCACAACCATGCCTTCCGCGAATGGCTGCACTTGCGGCCGGAACAGATCAATGCCCGCCATTTGCGGGACGTGGTAGATGCCAAAATATATGAGCAAATCGAGCCCGAGTTGAAGAAATCGCTGCAGGGTAAAACGGTTCGCTATGACCGGATACAGACGATGCCGAGCGGCGCCGTCTACCACCTGGTCTTTAAACACGCCCCCCAGTTCGGGGAAGAGGGAAAAATCACCGGCACTTACATTCTTGCCAACGATATTACCGAACTCAGTGATGTCACGGCATCAACCGATGCTGGAACTGCCGCGCAGCAGGAAAACGATAACCAGAACATGTTCATCGATTCCCTGTTCGAGCAGATCAGCGGCGATGAAAGCAGCAAGGAAGAGGAAGAGCGGATAGTCGCAGCAATCGAGAACAGCGAGTTCCATTTGCTCTATCAGTTGATCGCTCCATTAGCCGCCAACTCTGCAGAAGCAAAACACTATGAAATCCTGATCCGGCTGATGGAAGAAGAAACAAACATGTTGCCACCCGGCGCCTTTTTCCCGCTGGCCGAGAAGCACGGCCTGATGCCCTATCTCGACCGCTGGGTGGTGAAAAACGTAGTGGAACTGGCTGCCGGCCCGCAACGAAAAAACCTGCTGGACGAAGGCTCGATGTTTTTTCTTAATCTCTCCACAAGCACGATACACGATCCCGAATTTCCGGCATTCGTATTTAAAACCCTGCAGGAATACGACGTGCCGGGTTCCATCCTGTGCTTCGAGGTCCCCAATGCCGAGCTCGCCCGGTCCGGAGAAATCGCGGCCAGGTTTATCCAGTCCATCAGGTCGCATGGCTGCCGTGCCGCGCTCAGTGGCTTTGGCCGGGACATGGTTGCATTCAACCTGATACGCGGCTTCCAGGTCGAATTCCTGAAAATAGACGGCAGCGTCATCCTCAACGTACATCGCGACCCGATGGATCTGGCCAAGGTGGCGGCAATCAGCCAGGTGGCAAAAAAGATCGACGTCAGGACCATTGCGGAATTTGTCGAAAACGAAGAAACCATAGTCAAGCTCAGGGAAGTCGGCATCGATTACGCCCAGGGATTCGGCATATCCAAACCACGTTCCATGGATCTGTAGCCTACTCAGCGCCGGCTTTTCAGAACAATCCTGGCTGCAATATCCCTGACATTACCCTGTAATAAATCAGGGTTATTGTGTGCACTCCTTAAGAATTTAAGGGATGTCCATGCCATGAATACTCAACTGCTTTCCATGCCCGATGCCAATTCTCCCATCGCCATCGGCGGAATGATGCCCATCCACCGCTTCCTGTCCGATTTCAAGATGTTTACCTCGTTGCGCCAAATGCTGTCGAACAACCGCTCACAGCCGTCGATGACGCGTCTGGATTTCATGCAGCAAATCACGCTGCATCTGCCGGAAGTCTCGGAACTGATCGAGGAAAGCGATTTCGGTATCCTGCATCTGGAAGTCGGGGCCTTGAAGCTTGCCACCCGGCAGGCATTACGCCAGTTCGATTTCAGCCGGATACGCCGCCACCTGTTCCTCGTCGGCAATCTGTTCGAACATGCCAACGCCGAACTGCGTGCAGCCATCCTGGTTTCCTACCTGGAACCCCTGTTTCTCGGCGAAACCTCGCTTGCCCACATCGAGGCGCGCAGTCTGCTATCCAGGCCTATGGAAGAAGCGCTGCGGCAGTCCGAATTGCGCTTTTCCATGCTGGAACAATTCTGGTCACAGCCGTCCTGAAAAAAGCTCGCGAAACTTCGCCAGTTTGGGCGCAATGACAAACTGGCAGTAACCCTGACCCGGATGCTGTGCATAGTAGTGTTGATGGTAATCTTCCGCCGGATAGAACTCCGGCGCAGGCAAAATTTCCGTCACGATCGGCGCAGGCCAGACATGCCTGTTCCCGAGTTCCACGATCATGGATTCGGCCTCGGTGCGCTGCCGCACATCGTGGTAAAAAATTGCCGAGCGGTACTGCGTGCCGACGTCGTTGCCCTGGCGGTTAAGCGTGGTCGGATCGTGGATGCTGAAAAAGATTTCCAGCAACTGGCGGAAGCTGATTACCGCGGGATCGAAAGCTATCCGCACCGCTTCCGCATGGCCGGTCTGCCCGCCGCACACCGCCTCATAGTTCGGATTATCGAGTGTGCCGCCGGTATAGCCGGATACCACATGCACGACGCCGGGTACCTGTTCGAACACGGCCTCCAGGCACCAGAAACAGCCACCTGCCAGCGTGGCAACCTGTTGTTCATGTTGTTCCATGTTTCCTCCTGCGCCTTGCCGCACGGCGGCGCCACTCCCAGATCACCATTGCGCGCCATAATATGCGTACCCCGATATAGCCCAGTACGGCAAGAGTAACCGCCAGCAGCGGCAGACCGACGGCAAACGGCTTACCCAGTGACACGAACCAGTCCGGCAACACTGTCAGCCAGTTGCTCCAGTCCATTTCCGGCAATTGCAGCCGGGTGTATGAAATGCCGTTGTGGTGACCGAGAACGAATGCGCCGTATTCGTAGGCCACTACATACAGTGGCAGGATGGTGAACGGGTTGGTGTACAGCGTGGTAAACAGCGCCACCGGCAGGTTGACGCGAAACAGCACGGCCAGGATCGCCGCCGTAATCATCTGCAGCGGACCCGGGACCAACCCGGCAAACAGGCCCGCAGCCAATCCGCCTGCCACCGAACGGCGATGCAGATGCCACAGATTGGGATGGTGCAACCAACTGCCGAAAGGCTGTGCCCAACGGTTTTGCCGGATCGATTCGTGGCTCGGCAGGTACTTGCGGAATAGTTTGCGCATGGCGCCATTCTAATTCATTGGGGTACGCTATGCCCCATGGTCAAATTCGCCGTTTTCTTCGCGCTCGGGGTATGGCTGCTGCAACAGCAGGCGGTGCTACCCGACCTCGCCTGGGCATGGCTGATGCTGCCCCTCCTCTTGTCCTTTCTGTTGCCGCAGCGTAGCCAATGGCTGCACATCGCCCGCCTCTCCCTGTTCGCCATCCTGGCTTTTTCATCCGGATTTTTCTATGCCGCCAGCTTTGCCCAGCAGCGTCTGTCCGACGGATTGCCCGATAACTGGCAAGGCCGCAACATCGATATCGTCGGCGTAGTAGCCGAGCTTCCGCGCCAGCACCAGCGCGGCTTGAGTTTTGCCTTCGACGTGGAGCGTACGTTAACGCCCGGCGCGCACGTGCCACCGCACATCCTGCTTTCCACTTACATCGACAGACAGGGTATGTCCCTGGCCCTGCACGCCGGAGAACGCTGGCAGCTCACGGTGCGCCTGAAACAGCCGCACGGCACCGCCAATCCGCACACTTTCGATTTTGAGGAATGGATGCTGGAGCGCAACCTGCGCGCCAGTGGCTACGTGCGCAGCAAAGGCAATAACCGGCGGCTGGACGCACTGGTAAAAACGCCAGGCTACCTGATCGAGCATCTGCGCGAAATGGTGCGCGAACGTTTCCAGCATATCCTGGGAAATGCGCCCTATGTCGGCGTGCTGACCGCACTCGCCGTTGGCGACCAGAGCAGCATCCCGCAAGCACAGTGGCAAATATTCCGGCGCACCGGGGTCAGCCACCTGATGAGCATCTCCGGACTGCACATCACCATGCTGGGTTCGCTCGCCTTCTTCATCTTCTACAACCTGTGGCGGCGCAGCGCGCGGCTCACCCTGAAACTTCCCGCGCGCAAGGCAGCCGCCATTGCCGGCCTGCTGGTGGCGCTGGCCTATGCGCTACTGTCCGGTTTTTCGGTACCCGCGCAACGCACGGTATACATGCTGGCGACGGTTGCCATTACACTGCTCTCATCGCGCAACGTCGCACCTTCGCAACTGCTCGCCGCCGCACTGATCGTGGTGCTGCTGCTCGACCCGTGGGCGGTGCTGGCGCCCGGCTTCTGGCTGTCGTTCGGCGCGGTGGCGTTGATCCTGTACGTCACTGCCAACCGGCTGGGAAAAATGCACTGGCTGGTCGAATACGGCAAGGTGCAATGGGCGATGACCATCGGGCTGATTCCGCCGCTGCTCGCAATGTTCCAGCAGGTATCGCTGGTGTCGCCTGTGGCCAATGCCTTCGCCATTCCGCTGGTAAGTTTTGTGGTGGTGCCGCTTACCCTGCTCGGCGCACTGCTGCCGTTCGGCTGGCTGCTGCATCTCGCACATTTTTCAATGAGCCTGTGCATGTCCGTGCTGGAATGGCTGAGCCAGTTGCCCGATGCGGTATGGCGGCAACACGCACCGCCTGCGTGGAGCATAGCGCTGGGCGTGTTCGGTGTGCTGTGGGTGCTGTTGCCGCGTGGTTTCCCCGCACGCTGGCTGGGATTGCTGTTGCTGCTGCCGATGTTCCTGGTGATGCCGGATCTGCCCAGGCCCGGCGAATTGCGCCTGACCATCTTCGACGTCGGCCAGGGCCTGTCGGTTGCCGTCCAAACCCGCCACCACACGCTGCTGTACGACACCGGACCGGATTATCCCGGCGAGTCCGACAGCGGCAACCGCATCGTCGTCCCTGTGCTGCACGCACAGGGCATCGCGCAACTCGACACACTGATCCTGACCCACAACGACGTCGATCACATCGGCGGCACCGGATCGGTGCTGCAGGCAATGCCGGTAAACGAGGTGCTCTCGTCGCTGCCCGCCGACCAGCCGTTGCTGCAGCATTTAAACAATGCCCGGCGTTGCATCGATGGCCAGCACTGGGAATGGGACGGTGTGCAATTCGAAATAATGCACCCGTCCAGGGCAAGTTATGATCAGCCGGAAATCCGCGACAACAACCGCAGTTGCGTATTGCGCATCAGCACGGGAAAACAGAGCGTGCTGCTCACCGCCGACATCGAGCGCAATTCGGAAGAACAATTGCTGCGGCTACATCCCGACAAACTGCCGGCCACGCTGCTGGTGGTGCCGCATCACGGCAGCAAAACCTCATCCACCCCTGCTTTTGTGGCGGCGGTGCATCCGCACGATGCCGTGTTCACCTGCGGTTACCGCAACCGTTTCGGTCATCCCCGACCGGAAGTGGTAGCGCGTTACCGGCAGGCAGGCAGCGAGTTGCTGCGCTCGGACCAGGACGGGGCAATCCTGGTGGATATGGATGGCGGAAGTTTCAGGCTTGAACGCTATCGCGCACAACATCGGCGCTACTGGTATCCCGTGCCGGAATAAACAGCTTCAGTGCTGCAGGTTATGTTCTCAGCGCAGCCAGAACTTCTTCCAGCGTTTTCCTGGCGTCGCCGAACAACATGCGGTTGTTTTCCTTGTAGAACAGCGGATTATCCACGCCCGCATAGCCGGCAGCCATGCTGCGCTTCATCATGATGGAGGTCCTGGCTTCCCAGACTTTCAGCACCGGCATGCCGGCGATGGGGCTGCCCGGCTCTTCCTGCGCCGCCGGATTCACGATGTCGTTGGCGCCGATCACAATGGCGACGTCGGTATTCGCGAAGTCTTCGTTGATCTCGTCCATCTCCATCACGATGTCGTAAGGCACCCTGGCCTCGGCCAGCAACACGTTCATGTGGCCGGGCATGCGGCCGGCAACCGGATGGATGGCGAAACGCACGTTCACGCCTCTTTCGCGCAGCAATGCGGCGATCTCGGAAACTGCATGCTGGGCCTGGGCCACGGCCATGCCGTATCCCGGCACGATGATCACGCTCTGAGCTTCGCGCAGCAGTTCCGCCGCCTCTGCTGCATTGATGGAGACCACCTCGCCGGCCGGTTGTGCAGCACCGCCGGACTTGGCCGACTTGCCGCCGCTGCCGAAACCGCCGGCGATGACGCTGAAGAAGTTGCGGTTCATCGCGCGACACATGATGTAGGAAAGGATGGCACCGCTGGAACCCACCAGCGCGCCGGTAACGATCAGCAGGTCGTTGCTCAGCATGAATCCAGTTGCCGCCGCCGCCCAACCCGAATAGCTGTTCAGCATGGAGATCACCACCGGCATGTCGGCACCACCAATGGCCATCACCATGTGGATGCCGAATAGCAAGGCGATAACCGTCATCACGGTCAGCCCCAACATGCCCGCACTGGTCGATCCGGCGTGCAGGAACTGCCAGCCGAACGCGATCACGATCAACAGTCCAGCCAGGTTCAGGAAATGGCGCCCCGGCAACAACAGCGGTTTGCCGCCGATCTTGCCCGACAGTTTGCCGAAGGCAATGAGTGAGCCGGAGAAGGTCACGGCACCGATCAATATGCCCAGATAGGTTTCGATCTTGTGGATCGCTGCTTCGGCGCTGGACAGATGCAACGCCGCCATCGGATCGATGTAATTGGCAAAACCGATCAGGCAGGCCGCAAGACCGACCAGGCTGTGCATCAGCGCGACCAATTCCGGCATCTGCGTCATCTGCACCTTGCGCGCGGCATAGAGTCCAACACTGCCGCCCACCACCATCGCGACGACGATCCAGGAGAGCCCTTCCGATGTAACGCGGGGACCGAATACCGTCGCCAGCACGGCAATCGTCATGCCGATCATGCCGTAGTAATTACCGCGACGCGAAGACTCGGGACTGGACAACCCACCCAGGCTCAGGATGAAGAAAATGATTGCCCCAATATAGGAAACGGACACCAGGTTAGCAGACATATTCATTACATCCTTACTTGCGGAACATCGACAGCATGCGTTTGGTGACGGCAAAGCCGCCGATCATGTTGATCGCGGTGAGCGCGATGGCCACCACTGCCAGCCCGCGTATCCAGCCGTCCGGGCGATCAAAGCTGAATCCGAAAAAGTGCGGCGGCGCGATCTGCACCAGCGCACCGATGGCGATGATGCTGCTGATCGCATTGGTGACACTCATCAGGGGGGTGTGCAAGGCCGGCGTAACGTTCCAGATCACCATGTAACCGACGAAACACGCGAGCACGAACACCGTAAAGTGTTCCATGAAGGCTGCGGGTGCATAAGCACCGATAAGCAGGAACAACAGCGCGGCAACACCGAATATCGCGGCCACCTTGCCGCCTGAAAGCGGTGCACCGGGACCATGCCCTTGCGCCGCAGGCGTGGCGACCGGTTTGGCTGCAGGCGGTTTGGCCGCCGGCATTTTCAGCGGGGGTGCAGGCCAGGTGACTTCGCCGTCCTTGATCACGGTCAGGCCGCGGATGGCATCGTCTTCCATGTTGACGTCGATGACCCCGTCCCTGGTCTTGCACAACTCCTCGACCAGCCGGAACACATTGCTTGCATACAGTGTGGAAGACTGCTTGGCCATGCGACTGTTCAGGTCGGTGTAGCCGACGATGGTCACGCCGTGCTTCACCACTACCTTGCCGGCTTCGCTCAGTTCGCAGTTGCCGCCGCGTTCAGCCGCCATGTCGACGATGACGCTGCCCGGGCGCATAGACTGCACCATCTCGGCAGTGATCAGCCTGGGCGCCGGCTTGCCGGGGATCAGCGCGGTCGTGATGATGATGTCCACATCTTTGGCCTGTTGCGCATACATCTCGCGCTGCGCCTGCTGGAAGCCCTCGCTCATCACCTTGGCATAACCACCGCCGCCGGAGCCTTCTTCCTCGTAGTCGACCTTGACGAATTCGCCGCCCAGCGACTTGACCTGGTCGGCCACTTCGGCACGCGTGTCGTTGGCGCGCACAATGGCGCCCAGACCGGCCGCGGCGCCGATTGCGGCCAGACCGGCCACGCCGGCACCGGCGATGAAGACCTTGGCCGGCGGCACCTTGCCCGCCGCCGTGATCTGGCCGTTGAAGAAGCGGCCGAACGCGTTGGCAGCCTCGATCACGGC
>CAZMSI010000054.1:0-8712 GCA_964568895.1 uncultured Sideroxydans sp.
CGACCAGGCGTCGGAAGAACAGTACCAGCGCGTGCGCGATATGATGGCGCCGATTGCCACCGAAGTCAGGATCATCCACAACAACGGCAAGCGCATCACCGAAATCTACGAGACGCTGAAGCGCAACGGGCTGGATCCGGGCGAACGCGGCAAGGGACGCTCGGCCTGGCTGGCATACGGCTACGTGCTGGCGTGCGGCCGCTCCGACGTGATCGCGTTGCATGACTGCGACATCGTCACCTACAGCCGTGAGCTGCTGGCGCGGCTGGTTTATCCGGTGGCCAACCCGACGCTGAACTACGTGTTCTGCAAGGGCTACTACAGCCGGGTAACGAACAAGATGCACGGCCGGGTGACACGACTGCTGGTAACACCACTGATACGTTCGCTGCAGCAACTGGTAGGCCAGCACGGCTTCCTCGATTTTCTCGACAGTTTCCGCTATCCGCTGGCCGGCGAGTTCTGCATGAGCACCGAGCTGGCACGGGTGAACCGCATCCCGTGGGACTGGGGACTGGAAGTCGGCTCGCTGGCCGAGGTGTACCGCAACTACACGCCGCGCCGGGTATGCCAGGTGGACATCGCCACTACCTACGAACACAAGCACCAGACGCTGGCGGTCGCAGACATCGACAAGGGCCTGATGAAAATGGCGGTCGACATCTGCAAGTCGATCTTCCGCACGCTGGCCTCGGAAGGCGTGGTGTTTTCCGATGGCTTTTTCAATTCGCTGTTCGTCTGCTACCTGCGCCAGGCCGAAGACACCATCATGAAATACGAGGCCGACGCGATGATCAACGGACTGAGTTTCGATCTGCATGAGGAGACGAAATCGGTGGAGGCATTCACCCAGGCGATTTCGATCGCAGCCAAAACCTTCACCGAAAACAGCATGAACGCCGCGCCGCTGATCCCGAACTGGAACCGGGTCAATGCGGCAATTCCGGACATCCTGGAAATGCTGAAAATCGCGGTGGACGAAGACAACAAGTAAGCGGGATGCCGGGCATGAAAAAGCCCGCCGCGAAGGCGGGCTCTCTTATATTTCGATAACCCGGATTACTTGCCTTTTTCCGCCATCAGTTTTTCGTACTTGGCCTGCAACTGTTCCTTGCTTTCTATGTAGTCCGGGTTGTGCGGAATGCAGTCCACCGGGCAGACTTCCACGCACTGCGGCGTATCGTAATGCCCGACGCATTCGGTGCACTTGTTGGGGTCGATGACGTAAATGCTGTCGCCTTGCGAAATGGCCTCGTTCGGGCATTCCGGTTCGCACACATCGCAGTTGATGCATTCGTCGGTAATCATCAGGGCCATGCTCTATCTCCTAGTAAATCAATTTGATCTTTTCTCTGCCAGCTTTTCCGCCACCAGCGGAGAAACGAACCTGCTCACATCGCCGCCAAAGCGCGCCACCTCGCGCACCATACTGGCGGAAATAAAGGTGTACTGCTCGGCCGGCGTCAGAAACACGGTTTCGACTTCCGGCGCCAGATTGCGGTTCATTTCGGCCATCTGGAATTCGTATTCGAAATCCGACACCGCACGCAATCCGCGCAACACCACCTGTGCCTCCTGCGACCGCACGTAATTCATCAGCAGGCCGTTGAAGCCTTCGACGCGCACGTTGGCAAAATCCGCGAACACCTCGCGCGCCATGGCCACCCGCTCGTCCAGCGTAAACAGCGTGTCGCCGCGGCTTTCCGCTACCGCCACCACGATCTCGTCAAACAATCCGGCGGCGCGGCGCACCACATCCTCGTGGCCGCGCGTGATCGGGTCGAAAGTTCCCGGGTAAACAACTCTGTTCATCAGGACGTTTCCTGTTCAGGTTTCAGTAACTGGTAGTGTACCTTACCCGCTCGCGCTCGCTTTACCACCCGCCAGCTTGCGTCCGGCTCGAACGCTGCTCCGCTCTCAACATAAACCACACCTTCCGGCATCAGTTTACCGGACAACAACGGCAACAGCCTGGGCAGATAATCGCTGAGAAAAGGCGGATCAAGGAAGATGACGTCGAACTGGCCATGTGCCTGCATGATGAATTCTAGCCCATCTGCACGGTATTGCGCCACATTGGCACTACCGAGCTTGCGGGCATTCGCCTGCAAGGCGCGAAAGGCGACGGGGTCTTTTTCCACCATCATCACCTGAGCAGCGCCGCGCGATGCGGCCTCGAAACCCAATGCACCGCTACCCGCAAACAGGTCCAGACAGCGCTTGCCGTACAGCGTCTGGCCCAGCCAGTTGAACAGGGTCTCGCGTACCCGGTCCGGCGTCGGGCGCAATCCGTCCGCATCCGGAAACTCGATCAGGCGTCGGCGAAACTCGCCACCGATGATGCGTACCTTGTTTATTTCGGTTGCTCCGTTTTTTTCTCGTCCGGGGCACCGACAATCACCGTGGCCAGCGCATCCGGATCGACCCGGCGTTTGAACGCGTCGCGGATGTCCGCAACGGTGACCTTTTCCACCTTGGCCGGGAAATCGTCAAGATAGGTCAGCGGCAGGCCATAGAAGCCGATCATGCCGAGATAGCCCAGAATTTTGCGGTTGCTGTCGATGCGCAGCGGGAAACCGCCGATGATATGGTCCTTTGCGGCTTTCAATTCCTGCCCGGTCGGTCCCTGTTCGATGAACTTGCGCAGGGTGTCGCGCACGATGGCCAGGGCCTGGTCGGCACTCTGCTTGCGGGTCTGCAGACCGATCCGGAACGGTCCCGGCTGCTGCAGCGGGAAGAAATAGCTGTACACGCTGTAGGCCAGGCCGCGCTTCTCGCGCACCTCGTTCATCAGGCGCGACACGAAGCCGCCGCCGCCCAGGATGTAGTTGCCGACATACAGCGTGAAGTAGTCGGGGTCGGTACGGCTGACACCCGGCGCGCCGATCAGGATGTGGCTCTGCGAAGCCGGGTTCGGAATGCGCTGTTCACTGGCCTTGATTTGCATGGTGACCGGCGGGATCTGCTCCGAGGCACCGCCCTCCGGCAATTGCGCGGTCAGCTTCTCGGCAATGGCCTCGGCCTCGGAACGCGTCACGTCGCCCACCAGCGCCACCACTGCCGATTTGGCGCCGTAGTGCTTGCGGTAGAAATTGACCAGATCGTTGCGCGTGATTTTTTTCACTGTCGCTACACTGCCCTGTGACGGAAGGCCGTAGGGATGATTGCCATACACCGCCTTGGCAAAGGCTTTTTCGGCAATCGCTTCAGGCCGGGTCTGCTGATCTTTCAGCTTGGCGACCAGCCGCATCTTCTCGCGCGCCAGCACTTTTTCCGGAAAGGTCGGGCGCTGCAGCACGCTGGCCATGATGTCCAGCGCCTGATCGCGCTGGGCGGGATTACTCAACGTGCGCAAGCTGATGCCCGCGCGATCCTGATCGAAACCGCCGCCCAGTTGGGCGCCGATATCGGCCATTTTGCGCGAGATGTCGTCCTCGCTCAGCCCTTTCGACCCGAGGTTCAGCATGTTCCGGGTCATCGCCGCCACTCCGGATTTCTGCGCGGTATCGAAGCCGCTGCCGGCATGGAACCCCACCGCTACGTCCAGCATCGGCAGGCCGTGGTCTTCCACGAAATACACCTGCGCCCCGCTTTTCGCCTGCCAGTGCTGAATGTGCGGCGTGGCATAGGCGTTAGTCGCAACCAGAGTTAGCGCAAATGCCAATCCGGCCGCCATGACACGCCCGAAAACCGTCGCGAGCCAGTTGGATGTTTGATTAGCGTACATTCGCGCCTCCTTCCGGCATCAGTCTCTGTTTGCCTTTCAGCGGCTGCGGATCGAGCACTGCCACGGTCAGGTTGTCGTCCGTGAAGAATTCCCTGGCTACGTCTTGCACCTGCTGCGCGGTCACCGCCTGCAGTTTCTGCAGCATCAGCGGGATGTCCTTCCAGGACAAGCCCAGGCTTTCCAGCTGGCCGATTTCCATCGCCTGGTAAAACACCGAGTCGCGCTTGTAAACCTGGTCTGCGGTGATCTGCGCCTTGACGCGCTTCAATTCGTCTTCGCTCACGCCGTCCTTGATCACCTTCTCGATCTGCGCGCGCAAGCCGGCTTCGAGGTCGGCCGCAGTCTTGCCTTCGCTGGGCGTGCCTTCCAGCGTGAACATATCGGGGCCGCGCGACAATGGGTCATAGCCGGCACCCACATTGCTGGCCAGCTGCTGCTTGCGCACCAATGACTTGTTCAGGCGCGCCGCACCGTTGCCGTCAAGCACGCCCGCCAGCACTTGCAGCGCATACGGCTTCCACTGCTGCGACGGCTGATGCAATGAGGGCGCGCGGTAGCCCATGATCATATAAGGCAGTTCCGCCGGCGCCTTGACCACGATGCGCTTGATGCCGCGTTGCGGCGGCTCGGTATAGTCCGGAGTCTCGAGAATCGGACGTCGCGGGATATGACCGTAATAGCGTTGCGCCAGAGAGAATACCTCTTTCGGGTCGACATCACCGGCCACCACCAACACTGCATTGTTGGGCCGATACCAGCGGCGATACCAGGCGCGCACGTCGTTCGCAGTAAGTTTTTTCAGGTCACTCATCCAGCCGATCACTGGATGATGATAGGGATGCTGTTCGAACATCGCCGCCATCATTTGCTCAGACAGCAGCGAATGCGGGGAGTCATCGGTGCGCCAGCGCCGCTCTTCCATCACTACCTGGATTTCCTTGTCGAATTCCTTCTTCGGCACCAGCAGATTGTGCATGCGATCGGATTCCAGCTTCATCGCCAGCGGCAATCTGGATTTGTCCAGCATCTGGAAATAGGCGGTGTAGTCGTAGCTGGTGAAAGCATTCTCGCGTCCGCCGGCAGCGGCGATGCGGCGTGAGAACTCACCGGCCGGCACGCTGCGCGTGCCTTTGAACATCATGTGCTCCAGCGCGTGGGCAAGGCCGGTCTTGCCGGTCCATTCGTCCATACTGCCAACGCGGTACCACACCTGCTGCACCACTACCGGCGCGCGGTGATCTTCCTTGACCACCACCTTGAGACCATTGCCCAGCGTCTTTTCGAACGTCTCGGCGTGAACGGCGGTGGCAAACAACAAGGCCGGGATTACCAGCCATCTCCACAATCCTGTGCGCATATTTTCCAACTTGGGTAGTTAACGGAACAACGACGGCGGCCAAGGCCGCCGTCACCAGACGCATTATGCGTCATCGCGGTAATCCAGAACAACCCGGAAGACAAGCGGAAGTCCGGTTCGGTTCCATCACCCGCTGATCGTCTGCTATCGGAGCACGTTTTCAAGATTGCGCTGGCACTGGCAGGGCAAGTGGACATAAAATCGGCATTTGCTACTTATTGCACTAACCTCAATGCTCAGCTTCCTGAAAAAATCCGCCGCCGACACCGCACCCGCCGAAAAAAGCGGCTGGCTGGGTCGCCTGAAAGGCGGCCTGTCGCGCACCGGCAGCCAATTGTCCGGCCTGTTCGTGCGCGGCGGCAGGATCGACGACGAGCTATACGAAGACCTGGAAACCGTGCTGATCACCTCTGATGTCGGCATGGATGCAACCAGTCTGCTGATGGCTGATCTGCGCCGCCTCGTCAAGGAACAACGCCTCACCGATGCCACAGAGCTGAAGGAAGCACTGGGCGAGTGCCTGCTCAAGCTGCTCAAACCGCTGGCACAACCGCTGGATATCGGCGGTCACCAGCCATTCGTGATCATGATGTGCGGCGTAAACGGCGCCGGCAAGACCACCTCCATCGGCAAACTGGCCAAGTATTTCCAGAACCAGGGAAAATCAGTGCTGCTGGCGGCAGGCGATACATTCCGCGCTGCCGCGCGCGAACAGTTGATGACCTGGGGCGAACGCAACAACGTGACCGTGATCGCACAAGAGAGTGGCGATTCTGCCGCGGTGATCTTCGACGCGGTGCAGGCCGCCCTGGCTCGCAACATCGATGTAGTGCTGGCCGACACCGCCGGTCGCCTGACCACCCAGGCGCACCTGATGGAGGAAATCAAGAAGGTCAAACGCGTGATCGCCAAGGCCCTGCCCGATGCACCGCACGAAGTGCTGCTGGTACTCGACGCGAACACCGGACAGAATGCGCTGTCGCAGACCAAGGCCTTCGACGATGCGCTCGGCGTGACCGGGCTGGTGCTGACCAAACTCGACGGCACGGCCAAGGGCGGCATCATCGCCGCGATCGCCAAAGCCCATCCGATCCCGGTGCGCTTCATCGGGGTCGGCGAAGGACTCGACGACCTGCGCCCGTTCGTGGCCGAAGAATTCATCGCTGCGCTGCTGGGCCTGGACGAATGATCAAATTCACCCAGGTCAGCAAGCGCTATCCCGGCGGCTACGAAGCGCTGAAAAACGTCAGCCTGGAGATCGACGCAGGCGAAATGGCCTTTCTCACCGGGCATTCCGGCGCCGGCAAGAGCACATTGCTCAAACTGATTGCCGCTATCGAGCGTCCCAACGGCGGCAGCATCGTGGTCAAGGGCCAGAATGTCGGTTCGCTGAAAAGCGGAGCACTACCTTTCCTGCGCCGCAATCTCGGGCTGATTTTCCAGGACCACAAGCTGCTGTTCGATCGCAACGTGTTCGACAACGTAATACTGCCGCTGCAGATCTGCGGCTTCGACCACCGCGAAAGCGCCAAACGCGCGCGCGCCGCACTCGACAAGGTGGGACTGCTGGCGCGTGAGAAGGCAAACCCGATCGCATTGTCCGGTGGCGAGCAGCAACGCCTGTGCATCGCGCGCGCCATCGTCAACCGCCCGTCCATCCTGCTGGCGGACGAGCCCACCGGCAACCTGGATATAGACTATGCCAATGAAATCATGTCAATTTTCAGATCGTTCCACCAGGTCGGCGTCACGCTGTTGATCGCCACCCACGACGAAAACGTGTTGCGCCAGTCGGACGGACGCCAGCTGGTATTGAAGCATGGGGAGTTGCAGTCATGAGCAACTGGCTGATTCAGCACTGGCTAGTGCTGCTGTTCACACTGCGCCGCCTGTTGTCCACACCGCTCGCCAGCCTGCTCAACATCGCGATCATGGGCATTGCACTCAGCCTTCCGGTGGGCGTTTATGTGCTGCTGCAGAATGTACAGGGCCTGGCCGTGCAGGCCGCCGGCACACCGCAGATCAGCGTGTTCATGGCTCGGGATGCAAATAAAAACGAGGTGGCGCAGACCGGCAAGCGCTTGGGCCAGCTCGACACCGTCGAGCGCATCGAATTTGTGCCGCGCAATCAGGCGCTGGAACAGCTAAAGCGCAGTACCGGCCTGGCCGACGTGATCGGCGGGCTTAAGCAGAACCCGCTGCCGGATGCTTATATTCTGCATCCCAAAACTGCCAACCCGAACACACTGGAATCGTTGCGCGACGACCTGAAGAAATGGCCCAAAGTCGACCATGTGCAGCTCGATTCCGCCTGGGCGCGCAAGCTGGAGGCATTGCTCGGCTTTGTCCGACTGGCGGTACTGATTCTCTCGGTGCTGTTAAGCGTCGCATTGGTAGCGATCACCTTCAACACCATCCGCCTGCAGATCCTGACCAAGCGCAATGAAATCGAGGTTTCCAGACTGATCGGCGCCACCCACGCCTTCATCCGCCGGCCATTCCTGTATTTCGGTCTGGTGCAGGGTCTGCTGGCGGGCGCCGCCGCCTGGCTGATCATTGCCCTCAGCCTGTACCTGCTAAACAATAGCCTGGCCGGGCTGACGCAGCTTTATGCCAGCAATTTCACCCTGCATAACCTGTCCGCTGGCGACAGCCTGGCCCTGCTGTTGTTTTCCGGCTATCTCGGCTGGCTGGGCGCTTGGTTGTCGGTAGCGCAGCACCTGTGGCAGATCGAGCCGAATTAGTGCGCCGCCAACGCAAATTTCATGCTGCGGATTAAACTTTTCCCGACTCTGGCACTCAGACCATAAGAGTGCTAATATTTGCAGCAAGGAGATAACCGTTATGAACGCAAATCTGGCTTTACCCATGCTTTCGCCGACAGGCAGCCTGGAAGGTTATATTCAGCAAGTTAACCGCATCCCCCTGCTGTCGCAGCAGGAGGAAGTGCAACTGGCCACCCGGTTTCGCCAAGAGGACGATCTGGATTCCGCGCGCCAACTGGTGATGTCCCACCTGCGCGTGGTGGTGAGCATTGCCCGCGGCTATGCCGGTTATGGCCTGCCACAGGCCGATCTGATCCAGGAGGGCAACATCGGCTTGATGAAGGCGGTAAAACGCTACGATCCGGAGCGCGGCGTGCGCTTGGTGTCGTTCGCGCTGCATTGGATCCGTGCCGAAATGCACGAATACATCCTGCGCAACTGGCGTCTGGTGAAGATCGCCACCACCAAGGCACAGCGCAAGCTGTTTTTCAACCTGCGCAGCCTGAAAAAGAGTCTGGAAACGCTCAAACCACAGGAAGTAGAAGAGATTGCCCGGCAGTTGAACGTCAGCGAACGCGATGTGATGGAAATGGAAGGCCGTTTCAGCGGCCATGAAATCGCCCTGGAATCCGGTGTCGACGACGAAGACAGCTACGCGCCGATCGCCTACCTGGCAGCGGATGAGGAAAACGAACCTTCGCAGATGCTGGAACAGGCCGAAGCGGAACACCTGCAGACAGCGGGATTGGACCACGCACTGGACAGCCTGGACGAACGCAGCCGCCGCATCATTGAGGCACGCTGGCTACACGAAGACGAAAGTGCCACCCTGCATGAACTGGCCTCAGAATTCGGGGTTTCTG
>CAZMSI010000054.1:8812-10567 GCA_964568895.1 uncultured Sideroxydans sp.
CACGAAGACGAAAGTGCCACCCTGCATGAACTGGCCTCAGAATTCGGGGTTTCTGCCGAGCGCATCCGCCAGATTGAGCAGAAAGCCATGGCCAAAATGCAGACGGCGCTGGTTGCCCGGTAAATAGTTCCTGCCGCAGACAACAAGCCGCAGTTTAACTGCGGCTTTTTATTTAACCACGCGCAGGTGCGGCTTGCCGCCCCCCCCGCTTTCCGGTTGGTCTCCGCCATCCGGCGGCGGTTCGGATTCCTCGACCTCGAACACCAGTCCTTGGCCATTTTCCCTGGCGAAAATGCCGATCACCGCCCCGACCGGCACCACAATCCCGTGCGGCACACCACCGAAACGCCCGCTACAGGTAATCATGTCATTGTCCAACTGCAGGTTGCGTACCGCCCCCCCACTCAGGTTAAGCACGATTTCACCGTCCTTGACGTAGGCCATCGGCACTTGAGTACTGGCATCCACCCGAACCGCCAGGTAAGGCGTCAGTGCATTGTCCGTACACCAGTCATAAATTGCGCGGATCAGGTAAGGCTTGGTGGAAGTGTATCGAGCAGAGGAATCGCTCACTTGCGCATCGCTTTTTCCGCCGGGGTCATTGCTTCGATATAGGCCGGGCGAGAGAACAAGCGCTCCGCATATTTCATCAGCGGCGCCGCTTCCTTGCCGAGCCGGATGCCATACAGCTCCATACGCCACAGTAGCGGCGCAATGGCCACATCGAGCATGGAAAACTCATCGCCCAGCATGTATTTCTGCTTGGTGAACACCGGCGCGATCTGTGTCAGGTTGTCGCTGATTATCTGCCGTGCCTTGTCCGCGGCCTTCTGTGGCCCATGCTCCACCGCATCGATGTGGCAGAACATCTCGTTTTCGAAGCGGTGCAGAAACAGCCGGGCGCGGGCACGCATCACCGGGTCGGCAGGCATCAGCTGCGGATGAGGAAAACGTTCATCAATATATTCGTTGATGATGTTCGCCTCATACAGGATCAGGTCCCGTTCGACCAGCACCGGCACCCTGCCGTACGGATTGATCGCCGCAACATCCTCATGCCTGTTATACACATCCACATCAATGATCTGGAAATCCATGCCCTTTTCATACAGCACAATCCGGCACCGCTGGCTGAACGGGTCTGTCGTCCCAGAATAAAGCGTCATCATATTGTCAAAAGGTTATACCCTGATTAGTTGTCTACGGCGCAGGGTGTCCCGCACCAGCATATACCCGATTCCCCCAACCACGGCCGCAACCACGATGAACGCCAGCACCGGATAGGTACCCGTGCCGTTTATGCCTGCTATCCAGACATAGTGCTCGCACAGCGTGCCAATGATGATGCCGGTGGCAATCGTAACGGTAATCTTCGGATTGTGGCGGGATACCGGAAACGCTAGTGTAGCAAAAGGAATCACAAATTTCAGCGCAATCATCGCAAACCACAAAAAGCTGTAGTCTCCGTTCTCCATGCCGTCGATGCGGTTGCGCTCCTCGCCGATGTTGCCGTACCAGATGATCAGGTACTGCGAGAAGTAGGTGTACATGAACAGCAAGGTGAATGCCAGCATCATCTGCGCCAGATAATTGTAGACAAATTCCTCGACCCGCTTCACCAGCTTGCCACGGGTATTGAGCAGGTAAATCCAGATCACCAGGAAGGACAGGAACATGCCGAAATTGCTGACAATATTCTCCATGCCGTAAATCGCGCTATGCCAGGCAGGGATCAGGGTCATTTCGAAGTCCCAG
>CAZMSI010000055.1:0-6840 GCA_964568895.1 uncultured Sideroxydans sp.
TGGGGGCGGGATTTCCGTTGATACTGGTGGCCGCCGGCAATCAGTCCGGACGATTGGGCTCCGTATATGGTCTGAATACACTTGGTGCGGCGTGTGGAGCGTTGCTCCCGCTATGGCTGCTGCCAACTCTGGGATGGAGTGCGGCGGTCAGGGTGGTGGCCGGTATAGGAATTCTGGTGGCGCTGGCTTTCCTGTTGCTTGCCTCACGACACCATTCGGAGCAGTCTGGTTCGACTGAAGGCGATGTGAAACGTCCCCCATGGCCCACACTATTGGCTTACGCCGGCATTGGTGCTGCGAGCCTGATATTGGAGATAGGCTGGACACGCCTGTTCGGCATGGTCATGTTGCGTACTGAATACGTGCTGGCTGTGATTCTCGCGGCATTCCTGCTTGGTATCGGCGCCGGCAGCATGCTGGCGCCGCGCCAGCACAGGCAGGGGTGGTTCGTGGTGCTTCCCATTGTGGCATGCGGTTTTGTTCTGCTGAGTTTATGGCTACTGCCGGAATTATCGGCATGGGTGGAGCGCACTGAGTTCAATTCGTTGTTCGGCGCACTCGCGCTGCAGGGCGCGGCACTCGCGCTGCTGACATTGCCGGTTACGCTGGCACTGGGGGCATGGCTGCCATTGCTTAACAATCGGTTCAATGGCGGCGGTATGTGGCTATATGGCGCCAATTCTCTGGGTGCTGCGGTCGGCGCGGCCCTGGCCGGGATATGGCTAATTCCGACATGGGGTAGCGCCGCTACAATCGTGGTGGCAGCGCTGCTGTTGCTGACAATGGGACTGAGCTGGTCGCCTCGCCGCGCAGCATGGCTTGCATTGCCGGTTGCCATGATGGCGGCATGGCCGGTAACGCAGTTACCTCCTGTCAGCGCCCTGTTGCCGCAGGCAGAGGCAGCAAGCAAAAATCTGTATTTTTATGAAGATGCAGTTTCGATAACTCATGTAGTGGAGCGACCGAACGGTCAGCGCCTGTTGTTGACCGACTTGCAGCGGATGGATGCATCAAGCGATCCGACGGCGGTATTTGTTCAGTCCAACCAGGCTCGGCTTCCCTTGCTGCTGCAGGGACAGCCTCGCTCTGTCCTGTTTCTTGGTTTGGGCACAGGCATTTCCGTTGCCGGCTCACTGCCGTTTCCGGATTTGCAACGTACCGCCGTGGAATTATCGCAGGGAGCGATCATTGCCGCTGGAAGCCTGTTTTCTACGGTAAATCATCATGCTATGCGGAAAACCAGAGTGTGGCGTGACGATGCCAAGCATTTTTTAAGTGCATCACATGACAAATACGATGTCATCATTGGTGATGTTTTCCATCCCGATCTGGCGGGAATGGGCTCATTGCTGTCATTGCAGCAGTTTCAGCGCGCACGCGATCGGTTGAGCGATGATGGTGTGTTCGTGCAATGGCTAGCGCTGAATCAGTTTGACATTGGCTCTCTACGCGTAGTGCTACGCACCTTTCGCAAGGTTTTCCCGGATGCGCAATTATTCCTCGATGGAATGCATCTCGCACTTGTCGGGCCAAGACAGCATTTCTCCGGCGCGGCCGGTGTGTGGCATAACTTGAATCGCATGTCGGCAGCGCAGCAGAATGCAGCAACGGCAGGTGAGGGCGGCTGGACCTGGCTGGGAAGGTACTGGGGCCCGATTCCTGACAGCAAGGGGCCGATACAGGACGAGTGGTCGCCGGTGATCGAATTCCGTCTGCCGCGAGCACGTTATGCGGGAGGGCTGGACGTGATTACGTCTTTGCAGACCTTGTTGCGGATTCGGCCCGACATGCAAAGTGCGATGACTTTACTGGGGGTGCGGGATGCGGACAAGAATGATTTTGAACGAGCCTATGCGGCCACCGAGCTGATGGTGCGCAGTTGGCTTGCTGACATGCAGGGCGATGCGCCACAAGCTGATCGCCTGATAAGTTTGGCCTATCAGGCGAATCCACATGACCGCTGGGTGGATTATGCGTTGGCGGACAATATGTTTTCATCCATGGCGCAGGCGCGTGCGCATGGCCTGAGCGAACAGGAGGCGTTGCAACGGATTCTTCATGTTAATCCCTGGCACGTAGAAGCACTGCGCGCATTGTGGAAATTGCAGCGCCGTATGGGAGACCCGCAAGCGTCGACTACCCGGGCGCGTTTGCTGAAGTTAAGTCCGCTTGATCGCGAAGCGCGTGAAACGGCAAATTAGTTTATTATGGCAATCCTTCGCTAGCTGTCAGAGCCTGACATGGCGGCTAACGGATAATCGAGTTGAGTATTATGCCTAGCGGAACTGATCAAAAATCCCTTGCCGGGATACCCATCAAAGTCATCGCCAATCACGGCGCATTTACAGGATTCCACTGGAAGCGGCGAGCGGTGCAATTGCTGGTTATCGCCCTTGCCATCCTGATTCCGGCCAGCGGTCTGTTTCGCATCGACCCCGAGGCCGGGGCCTTTGTGGTCGTCAATCGACAAATATGGTTTTCCGACTTTTTCCTGGTAGCCGGGCTTTGGGTGTTGCTGGCCAGTAGCCTGGTATTCCTGTATTCGGCTGCGGGCACCGTATTCTGCGGCTGGGCATGTCCACAAAATACCTTGGCGGAATGGGCCAATAATTTGACACACAAGCTGTTGGGCAAGCGTGCCGAAGTGAGCCTGACCGGCGAGGCGCCGAGAGTGGCAGTGGCCAAAAACCGGATCGTCAATTGGCTGTTGCTGGGACTGATCCTGCTGGGAACGGCAATGTTCTTCGCGCTGATTCCGCTGTTCTATTTTTATCCGCCGAAGCTGGTATGGGCTTTTGTAACCATGCAGCCCGATGCACAATTGGCGAGGTCGTTGCACTGGATATATACGGTGTGTGTACTGATTATTTTTATGGATGTTGCCGTGATCCGGCATTTCTGGTGCCGATTTTCATGCATTTACCGGGTCTGGCAGCACTCATTCAAAACCAAGCAAACGCTGCATATAAAATATGATGCCAGTCGTGCCGATGAATGCGCCAAGTGCAATTATTGCACTACCGCCTGTTTTATCGACCTGGATCCACGCAAGACAGAGGTTTATGACAGCTGCATCAATTGCGGTGAATGCGTTGATGCCTGTAACCGGATACACGCAAAGAAAGAGACGCCGGGATTGCTGCGTTTTGAAATGGGAGCTCGCGATCCAGGGGGGGCCGGGAAGTTCCGTACTGCCGCCACCTCATTGTTCGGTCGCACCAAATGGACAGCTGCCTTTTGGCTGCTGGGGGCATTGATGATTGCCTGGGGAAGCTGGACGTATCAGCCGTACCATGTTGCCGTCTATCGTTCTGAAACCCCGCAGGCGCATACTATTCATAAGTATCGCATTGCCATTTCCAACAAGCTGTACCAACCTGCGGAATTCAAGGTGCAGATAAAGGGCTTGCCAAAGAACGGCTATCGCTTGAGTGCGGATAGCATCGGGTTGTTGCCGGCTGCGCGAGGCTCGCTTACGCTCGACGTTGCCAAAAACTTGCCGCGAGGCATGTATTCGATAATAGTGGGTGTGTCGGCGGCAAACGGCTGGGTGGGGCATTTCCGCATTCAGCATTATTCCGAACAGGAGTGACAGTAAATGGCTACAGATGACGACAAAGAGGGAACTCCGCTGTCCAACGTTGAGTCGAATTGGGGCAAGCGGCCGGAGGATCACTTTGGCTACGCTTCCGATGAAGAGCGTATGGCCAAGCGCGGGCTGGAGGATTGGGAACTGGTGGAGAAGATATCCGAATCCCAGAAAGGGGTTCCATACTGGTTTGTGGGGGTGATAATTACCGTTCTGCTGGTGGCCATAGGACTCAGCTTTCCATTTTGGGGAAATCGCCCAGGGGTGCATCCAGACTGGTTTAACTGGGGCTTTGTGGCTGCCTTGTTTTATATTGCCGCAGCCTCGGCTGTGGTCTATTTCATGGTGCAGCTATATGGCTCGTCGAGTGGTGGCAGACTGGATTCGGATAAAGAGGAATCTCAGAAGACTGATGAATAAAACTTCTGGAATAAACAAAAAGTATTTTGGATTGGCGTTGCTAGCCATGTTGTCCGCATGCGGTGAGGGGGCTGATGCTAATATTCCAGCCCAGCAATGGCAGAACCTGAATGTGCAGGTTGAAACCAGGCCTAGCCCGCCCGAGACGGGAATGGATGAAATACTGGTGGTGGTGACAGATGAGCGCGGCAGGCCGGGCAATGATTTAGTCGTGTCGTTGCGCAGCAGCGATCAGGATCGCTGGGTGCAGGCAATTGAGGATGGGGGATTGGGCGTATATCGAAGGGCAGTGGAGCTTGCCCCCGGAGAGAGATCTGTATTACAGGTGCAACTCAAGAACAAAGATATAAAAGGAATCTTGCGCTTCCCGCTCAAGGTAAGTGAGAGCCACTAGGAATTGGGCGGCTTGCTGGTTACAGTCAGAACGATATTGGCCAGATAGATACAAAACCCCGTTGCCATGACAATGCCGGAACCTGCCACGATGGGTCCGTAGTAATGATGGATTTGCGGCATGATTTGCGGATTAGTGAGCAACGCATTGCCTTCCAGAACACCAAACACGATCTGAGTGATATAAAAATAAAACTGTCCCACTGTTGTCCACCACAGCGAGTGATTGACCAGCTTTAGCGAATAAATCGGTTTGCCGCTGAATATCGGTAGCAAGTAATAGGAGGTGCCCATGGCAAGAATTACCACGCCTCCAACCAGGTTCATGTGGGCATGCGCCAGTGGATCGATCATGTGTCCAGGCCCGCCATAAGGGCTGCCGATTGAGTCTAACCAGGCGCGTATCGGTGGCAATACCTGCAACATGCCGTGAATGGCACCGATAAAGAAGGATGCGGCGGAAACCAGCAGAAATTTGACCAGATGGGCGTGTTCGTTATCTGCGTTCATTGTGGAAAAATGGGAGGGTCTGGAACAATAAAAGCACGGCCGTGTGGGCCGTGCTTTCGGAATACAACAGCGACAACTTAAGCGTCTGCGCTGTGGATGGAGTCTTGCTCCGACCTCAGAGGCGACTCGTAAGTTGCTGTCCGAGCCAGAGTTTCGCTAGCAGCTTTCTGTGCTTCAACAAGTCTTTGGATGCCGAAGCCGCCAGCCGACCATGAAACGAGAATGCCGGCGAGGAAAAGCCCGACAGGAACTAGCATATCCCAAATGTGATACATAATGTCCTCTCCTTAAAGTTTAGTAATATTCACTACTATATATTTAGCTGCACGTTACCTGATCAGCACCCCTAACAACCCCGCCAGTGTAGCCAAATGTTGGTCGTTGCGCAACCATCACGTTGTCGATAAGGTAACGCTGTTGTAGCGCAGGCTATTGCTACTTGGGGGGCTGGCCTCGGCTATAGCAAGGTTTGCCTGAAGACTCTATGCTAAAGTATGCGCCATATCTGGAAAAGGAGTTGGCTGCTATGTTTCTATTTGAATTTCCAGGTTTTTTTGGGAAATTTTCGGGGAGGGGCGGGTTGTGAGTCGCCTGTTATTTCTGGTAGCAGTGGCGGTGGCGGTTTACTGGCTAATCACGTCTTTTCGTGGACGTTCGTCTCGGAATGGTAGTGGCAACAATGCCGTTGAAGACATGGTGCGTTGTGCGCATTGCGGAATACATCTGCCCAAGAGCGAAGGATTTTCGGGGGACGGCAAATATTTTTGCAGTGAGGCCCATCACCGCGCCTTTATTGACGGAATCCTGCGGAAATAATGCGATACGACTCACTTTCCGCCTTATGGAGGCAATTCCGGCCACAGGCCTATACTACCCCGCCCCAAGAAGCATTATGGCGGTCGATTTATTTTTTCAATATGTATCGCCTGATTCTGGGCTGTATGTTCGTGTTCCTGTCTGGTATTTTCGGTAGTTCCCTGTCGCTGGGTGCGCGCAACCTGGCGCTATTCTATAACACCAGTTTTGTGTATGTGGTCCTTGCCTTGGCATCGCAGCTGGCAATCCGGCTGCGCAAGCCGCGTTTTTCGATACAGCTATCCATGCAGGTTGGAGTGGATATTGTATGCGTGACACTGCTATCACATGCCAGCGGAGGCATTCAGAGCAGCCTGGGCATGCTGTTGCTGGTGTCGCTAGCGGCGGCAGGATTGATCAGCCGCGGCAGAATTACTTTGTTTTTCGCGGCCCTGGCCAGCATCGCGGTTCTGCTGGAGCATTCCTATTCGGTGCTGGAAGGGGAAGCCGAAGCGGCATTGTATCTGCATGCCGGCTTGTTGAGCGTGGCGTATTTCGCCGTGGCTTGGGTGGGGCATACCCTGGCGAAATATGCGATTGCCAGCGAAAAACTGGCCGCGCAGCGCGGCGTGGATCTGGCCAATATGGCGGAGGCCAATCGGCTGGTAATTCAGGGGATGCTGGACGGGATCCTGGTGGTGGATGGGGGTGGCATGGTGCGGCAATTCAATCCGAGTGCAGAGCGTTTGCTGGGGTACCGGTTTCCGCAGTCAGGCGAGGTGGAGTTGAAAAAGTGTGCGCCGTTGCTGGCAAGGCTGTTTTCTGTATGGCAGCAGGATCAAAGACGAAACGCGGAAATAGTGAGATTGCCGGATACCGGCAATCAGGTTCGCGTGCGTTTCTTGCCGGTGCGGCGCGAAGGACTCTGGGGGGCTCTGGTATTTCTCGAGGATATGCGGCGCATCCAGGCACAGGCACAGCAAATCAAGTTGGCTGCCTTGGGGCGGCTTACCGCCAATATTGCCCATGAAGTGCGCAATCCCCTCTCCGCCATCAGCTATGCCACCGAGTTGTTGCATGAGGAGAAGCAGGAACCGACGGGCTTCTACGGCGCCCTGAAACTGGCAGGCGAG
>CAZMSI010000055.1:6850-10525 GCA_964568895.1 uncultured Sideroxydans sp.
CACGAGAGGCTGGTGCGTATCATTCTGGATAATACTGCGCGGCTGAATCGCATTGTCCAGGACGTCATGCAATTGAATCGGCGGGATCGAGCGCAGACTGAGCCTCTGCGATTGGCCGATTTGCTGCCCAGGTTTGTGGATGAAATATGTCAGGCGCAACACGTGACTCCGGATGTTTTCAAGATAGAAGTGGCTTCGGATTGCGAGGTTGAGTTCGATCGCGGGCATTTCAATCAGGTATTATGGAATCTGTGTGGTAATGCGCTGCGCCATTGTCGGAAACGCGCGGGTAGCGTGCAGTTGCGTGCCTCATCTGTAGATAGGGGAATAACGCTGGAAATTGCGGATGACGGCCCGGGAATTGTCGCGGAGGCCGAGCAGCAGCTGTTTGAGCCGTTTTTTACCACGGAAGCCAGTGGTACTGGACTGGGATTGTACATTGCGCGGGAATTATGCTCGGCCAACGGTGCAACGCTGGAATATATACGCCGAACGCCTGGCGGAGCGTGCTTCCGTATCGAATTTGGAGGAAGGGATGAGCACTGATCGGCAATTCAATAGCACTGTCCAGATGCCGCGAGTGCTGGTGGTGGACGATGAGCCGGATATCCTGGAATTGTTGGAATTGGCGTTGGTGCGTATGGGAATGGAAGTGGATCGCGCGAGTAGTGTAGGGGAGGCGCTGCGGCAACTGGAAGGCAAAAAATATAATTTGTGCCTGACGGATATGCGATTGCCGGATGGTGAGGGATTGGAGGTGGTGCGCCATATTGCGGAGCACCTTGCCGACGTGCCGGTAGCGGTGATTACCGCGCACGGGAACATGGAAAATGCAATCTCGGTGCTCAAGGCTGGGGCATTTGATTATCTTTCCAAACCTGTTTCGCTGGAGCAATTACGCGCTTTGGTCAAAGCGGCTCTCAGATTGCCGCAACCGTCTGCGCAAGCCGGCGGTGGCGGCGGTGCATCTGTGCTACTGGGGCGCTCTCCGGCAATGGAGAAGGTGCGCGCCCTGATTGAAAGGGTGGCGCGCAGTCAGGCGCCAGTGCATATCAGCGGCGAATCGGGCAGCGGCAAGGAGTTGGCAGCACGCCTGATCGTGGAAAAGAGTGCGCGGTGCGAACAGCCATTCGTTGCGGTGAATTGCGGTGCGATTCCGGAAAATCTGATGGAGAGTGAATTCTTCGGACATCGCAAAGGGGCCTTTACCGGAGCCGAAAAGGATCGCGGCGGTTTTTTCCATGCTGCGAATGGCGGCACACTGTTTCTCGATGAAGTGGCGGATTTGCCGCTTCCCATGCAAGTTAAACTGCTGCGCGCCATTCAGGAAAAAAAGGTGCGCAAGGTGGGCGATACCCAGGAAGAGCCGGTCGATGTGCGCATCATCAGTGCAACGCATCATGCACTGGAGGAACTGGTGCAGCAGGGAAAATTCCGGCAGGATCTGTATTACCGCCTGAACGTGATTACCTTGCACATGCCTGCGCTGCGCGACATGCGTGATGATATTGCCGACATTGCGCGTCAGCTACTGTTGCGCCTGCGCGGGGAAATGGCCATTGAGTTCTCGCCGCAGGCGCTGCAGTCTTTGCAGCAATATGACTTCCCGGGCAACGTCCGCGAGTTGGAGAATCTGATTGAGCGTGCGCTGACGCTATGTGAAGAAGGGGTGATCAGGCCAGCCGATCTGCATTTGCTGCCAGTAAAGCATGGCGGCGGTGTGCTGAATGCAGGGGAGGGCGCCCAATTCCCGTTGCCTGACTATCTTGATCGGGTTGAGCGCGCGGCGATTCTGGAGGCGCTGCACATGACGGGTTTCAATCGTACCGCCGCGGCCCGGGTACTTGGTATAACATTTCGTGCATTGCGCTACCGCATGGAGCGGCTGGGCATTACCGGCAAGGAGGAAGGTAAGGCGTGAAGTTTGACGCCGAGGGCTGGCTGAGCGGTGTACGGCGCAAACATTCGCCGAATTGCGACGCCCGTCCGCCTGCGACCGGCATCGAATTGCTGGTCATACACAATATCAGTCTGCCGCCAGGCGAGTTTGGCGGCAATGCAGTTGTTCAGTTATTTACCAATGTGCTGGATATCGGGGCGCACCCTTACTATGCACAACTCGATGGTTTAAAGGTTTCTGCGCACTTTCTCATTCGCCGCAACGGCGAAATCATTCAGTTCGTGCCCTGCGCCAAACGCGCCTGGCATGCCGGTATTTCGCAGTGGCATGGGCGCGAGCGCTGTAATGATTTTTCAATCGGCATTGAACTGGAGGGTGCTGACAACGAAGATTTTACCGACGCGCAGTATCTCTCTCTGGCCAAGCTTACCCGCAGGTTGAGGCGTGCATATCCGATACGCGAGATAGTTGGACATTCAGACATCGCGCCGGGGCGCAAGACCGATCCCGGCCCCCATTTTGACTGGACGCACTACTTTGGATTGCTCAAATAGCGGATCCTGCCCGGGGGCGACCAAGCCAAATTATTCAGGCCAAAATATCACTTGCATAAATTTCTCGATGTACTAGAATTAGCGCAAACAAGACAAAATAACACTAGATATAGTGTTTTTGAATTTTTTGGGCTGACGCAGTCCGGGCAATTAAAGGGAGAGCTGTATGCTGCTTGCTACTGACGGTGTTTATTCTTCAACTGCTTCTGTCCGCGAAATTCCAGATTCTTCTATCCCCTCTTCCAGTACGTCATTCGATCAATACAAAGTAATCCGCCGCAATGGTTCTGTGGTGCCGTTTGAGCCGGCAAAGATTACGATTGCCATGACCAAGGCGTTCATCGCCGTGAATGGCGGGCAGGGTGCGGCTTCGGCGCGTGTGCGCGAGCAGGTTGAACAGTTGACCGGGAATGTTGTTGCCGCCTTGCTGCGTCGCCAGCCGCATGGTGGAACACTGCATATCGAAGACATTCAGGATCAGGTCGAATTGTCCCTGATGCGCTCCGGTGAGCACGATGTGGCGCGTTCCTACGTGTTGTACCGTGAAGAGCGTGCACGCGAACGCTCCAAGGCCAAAAAGGAGGTGCAGCAGGAATCAGCCCATATAATCAATGTGCTGGATAATGGCGAGCACCATCCGCTGGATGTTGCCGGTTTGCTGGAATTGATTCGATCGTCATGCGCGGGACTGGACGACGGGGTTGATGCCGAGCAGATTTTGCGGCTTACCATGAAGGACTTGTATGACGGTGTTCCGGTGGAAGAGGTGCGTAAATGTGTCATTCTTTCCGCACGTTCGCTGATTGAACAGGAGCCGGCTTATGGTTTCGTGACTGCGCGCCTGTTGCTGAACAACATACGTTGCGAAGTTCTGGGCGAAGAAGTCAGTCATGCCGACATGGCAACGCGTTATGCCGAATATTTTCCTGCATTCATCAAGCGCGGCATCGAAGCGGAATTGCTGGACGAGGAGCTGGGACGTTTTGATTTGTCGCGTCTGGCCGCCGAACTGGATGCCGGGCGCGATTTACAGTTTGACTATCTGGGCCTGCAAACGTTGTATGACCGCTATTTCCTGCACGTTGACAATGCGCGCATTGAGTTACCACAGGCATTCTTCATGCGTGTGGCGATGGGGCTGGCGCTCAACGAGATCGACCGCGAGGCTCGCGCTATCGAGTTCTACCGGCTGTTGTCCAGTTTCGATTTCATGAGTTCTAC
>CAZMSI010000056.1:0-10451 GCA_964568895.1 uncultured Sideroxydans sp.
CGTCCAGCTCCAGCACCAGACGCAGCACGCCGTGTGCGGCCGGGTGTTGCGGTCCAAAATTTATTGTGTAATTTTTAATCTCTGCCATAGCTCTTTGCCTGCCTCACACGCAATTAAAACTGCGTTCACAATAAATTTCAGTGCAGGCTAACTTGCGCAAGCAAGTTAAGCCCGCAGGGCGGCCGTAACTAAAGTTGATGGTGTAGTTTTTTATCTCAGCCATAATTCCGCTTATCTCTTGCTCATTCAATGGCGACCGTAGTCGTCTTCCCGTACCGTGCGCGGCGTAATCTCGCGCGGTTCGACAGTAACGGGTTGATAAACCACGCGCTGCTGCTCGGGGTCATAGCGCATCTCGACGTTGCCGGACAGCGGGAAATCCTTGCGGAACGGATTGCCGACGAAACCATAGTCGGTCAGGATACGGCGCAGGTCGGGGTGCCCGGTGAACACGATGCCGTACAGATCGAATGCCTCGCGCTCGTACCAGTTGGCAGAGGGCCAGATGTCGGTCACCGAATCCAGCACCGGGAAACTGTCGTCCTCGGCAAATACGCGCACCCGCAAACGCATGTTGTGGGTGACCGACAGCAACTGGTATACCGCGGCAAAGCGGAACGGGAACGCGGCGGGCGCAAAGTCCGACTTGAAGTAGGCGCCGCCCTCGGAAACGTCGCTGCCATAAGCGGAATAGTCCATGCCGCACACGTCGATCAGCAGCTCGAAACGCAGTTCCGCATCGTCGCGCAGGCGGCCAAATACCTCCGCCATGTCACCGACGCGAATCGTGAGGGTCAACTCGTCCAGCCGGTGAACCAGACTGACCGCCTTACCGCCAAGCATCCCACTCAGTTTTTCCTGCAACACATTCAAATCAACAGCCATTTTTCATCCTTAACGCGCAATGGTGTTGGTTCGCTTGATCTTGTTCTGCAACTGGATCACGCCATACAGCAGCGCTTCCGCGGTCGGCGGGCAGCCCGGAACATAGATATCCACCGGTACGATACGATCGCAGCCGCGCACCACCGAATAGGAATAATGATAGTAGCCGCCGCCGTTGGCGCAGGAGCCCATGGAGATCACCCAGCGCGGCTCGGCCATCTGGTCATAGACCTTGCGCAGGGCCGGCGCCATCTTGTTGCACAGCGTACCGGCCACGATCATCACGTCACTTTGCCTCGGGCTGGGACGAAAGGCGCCGGCGCCGAAGCGGTCCAGGTCGTAGCGCGGCAGCGCCGCATGCATCATCTCCACCGCACAGCAGGCCAGGCCGAACGTCATCGGCCACAGCGAGCCAGTGCGCACGTAGTTGATCACCGTATCCGCCGTGGTAGTGACAAATCCTTTTTCCAGAACGCCTTCAATACTCATAGCAAAACCTCGCGCAAACGGATTGTCCCGGACATATTGCTTATTCCCACTCCAAAGCCCCCTTCATCCATTCGTAGACGAAGCCGACCACGAGGATCGCCAGAAAAACCATCATGGAGACGAAACCGAACGTCCCGATTTCCTTGAGCACAATGGCCCACGGAAACAGGAAGGCAATTTCCAGATCGAACAGGATAAACAGGATGGCGACAAGATAGTAACGCACGTCGAATTGCATGCGCGCATCTTCGAAGGCCTCGAAACCGCACTCATACGGCGACAGCTTGGCGCTGTCCGGACGATGCGGCCCCAACAGACGGCCAAGCACCAGCGGCGCAACACCTGCCGCCAGACCGACAATGATAAATAACAATACCGGAAAGTAATTCTCCAGCATACTCAGTCTCCCCCCTCCGCCGGACACATCTGTCTCGCAGATGCACCCTGCGTACTTTAGCCCGAATATTATCCAGGGCATAGCCCCCGGCTCGATTTGGTGCCGATGAGCAGACTCGAACTGCTACGGCTTTCGCCACTACCCCCTCAAGATAGCGTGTCTACCAATTTCACCACATCGGCTTTTTGATTATTTTGGTATTTCTTTCGATTTCGAATCAGGCGCTTCGCTGCCGCCCGCCGCTGCCGGCGCCTGCTGTACCGTCTTGGATATGTCGACTTTGTCCATTACACCCTGACCCTGCGACGGGTGCGCATACAGATAAGTCAGCGTCAGACTGGTAAGAAAGAAAACCGTTGCGGCAACGGCTGTGCTACGGCTCAGAAAATTGGCCGAGCCACTCGATCCAAACAGGCTACCGGCCGAACCAGTACCGAAAGCGGCGCCCATATCCGCACCCTTACCATGCTGCATCAACACCAGACCAATCAGCACCGCCGCGGTCACAATATGAACAACCCAAACCAAAGTCTCCACACATCACTCCAGACTACAAATCAATTCTACCCGGCCCGGCATATCGCCAGGAAATCTTCGGCAATCAGCGATGCCCCGCCGATCAGGCCGCCATCAATATCCGACATGGCAAACAGCTCTGCCGCATTGCCGGCCTTCACACTACCACCATAAAGTATACACAAGCCTGCTGCCACCTGCTCATCATGTTCGGCAATCCGCTGGCGAATGAAAGCATGTACCGCTTGCGCCTGCTCCGGCGTAGCTGTCTTGCCCGTGCCGATGGCCCACACCGGTTCGTAGGCAACCACGGCTTCGCGCAAGCACTGCACACCCAGCAGCGCAATTACCGCATCCAGTTGCTCGGCCACCACTGTCTCAGTGCTGCCGGCTTCGCGCTGCTCCAGCGTTTCACCGACACATAAGATAGGTAGCATCCCGGTTTTTTGTACTGCCGCGAACTTTTCCGCCACCAGTTGGCTGCTTTCGCCATACAGGCTGCGACGCTCGGAATGGCCTACAATTACGTAGCGGCAACCGAAGTCCTGCAGCATGGATGCCGACACTTCGCCAGTATAAGCGCCTTTTTCCAGTTGGTGTACGTCCTGCGCGCCCCATTTCACGGAGGTCCCGGACAGTTTCTGTTGCGCCTGGAATAAATAAGGGAAGGGAACGCACACCGCGCAATCGACTCCGGAAAGCTGTTTCATCCCCTCAGCCACCGCATCCAGCAAGGCCGCGTTCTGTGCCAGCGAACCATGCATTTTCCAATTTCCGGCAACCAGTTTTCGGCGCATTCAGGCCACCCCCTGCAAACGAAAGGGGGCAATCCTACCTGTGAAAGCCAAAATGGTCAACGCCGCCCCCGCGCGCTTGGCAACTCCATGCATCCAGATGAATATGAAAAATTTTCCGCCATCCGGCACGTCGTTCATACATGTAATAATTGTGTAACAAGCTCTGGCTATGATGCTCAACGCTGGTAAACGGCAAGCACCATAAAATGTAACTCAACCTCTGGAGAGAACATGAACAAACTGAACCGCCTTTTTTGCAGCGTCGGCATCGCCGCTTCGCTGTTATCCGCAGGCAGCGCTTTTGCGACCGACATCACCGGCGCCGGCGCAACCTTTCCCGCCCCGATTTACACCAAGTGGGCTGACGCCTACCACACCAAAACCGGTGTCGGCCTGAACTACCAGGCTATCGGTTCCGGTGGTGGCATCAAGCAAATTGAGGCCAATACCGTGGACTTCGGCGCTTCCGATATGCCCCTGAAGCCGGACGTGCTGAAAAAGAACGGCCTGATGCAATTCCCGACCGTAATGGGCGGCGTGATTCCCGTGGTCAACCTCAGCGGCATCAAGAACAACGAACTGAAGCTGAGTGGCAAAGTGCTGGCTGACATCTACCTGGGCAAGATCACCAAGTGGAATGACCCGGCAATCGCCGCCACCAACGAGGGTGTGAACCTGCCTGATGCAGACATCAACGTGGTACACCGTTCCGATGGCTCCGGCACCACCTTCATCTTCACCAACTACCTGTCCAAGGTCAGCCCGGAGTGGGAATCGTCGGTCGGCGTCAACACCTCGGTGGCATGGAAGGTTGGTACGGGCGGAAAGGGTAACGCTGGCGTAGCCTCCTACGTTCAACGTATCAAGGGTTCCATCGGCTACGTGGAATATGCCTACCTGCTGCAGAACCACATGGTCGGCGTCCAGTTGAAGAACCGTGAAGGCAACTTCGTGATGGCCAATGCCCAAAGCTTCAAGTCCGCTGCTGCAGGCGCAAAGTGGAAAACAGCCCCCGGCTTCTATGAAATCCTGACCGACGAAGCCGGCAAGGACAGCTGGCCGATCGCCGGCGCCACTTTCATCCTGATGCACAAGAAGCAGGACAAGCCGGCAACCGCCAGGGAAGTGCTGAAGTTCTTCGACTGGGCCTACGCCAATGGTGACGAAATGGCCGAATCGCTGGACTACATCCCGATGCCTGACTCCGTGGTCAAGCTGATCCATGGCGCATGGAAGACCAAGATCAAGGGTACCCACGGTCAAAGGGTGTGGTAATAAATCTCCCGGCAACGCGCTGATATCAGCGCGTTCCTCGGATATAATTCGGAGGGGGCGCAAGCCCCCTTCAATATTTGACTAGACCCGACAGCATGCAGACGTTATTACACGAAGCCCGCCTGAAGCGCCAGAACTTGCTGGACATCCTGTTCCGTAATGTCACGCGCCTGTCGGCCTTTGCCGTACTGGCATTACTTGCAAGTATCATCGTTTCCCTGGTAATCGGCAGCCGTCCTTCGATAGAAGCGTTCGGCTTCCATTTCCTGTTCAGCAAGGAATGGAACCCGGTCACCGACCAATTCGGTGCCCTGATACCAATAATCGGCACCCTGACAACTTCTGCTATCGCAATGTTGATCGGCATCCCGGTCAGCTTCGGTATCGCACTTTTTTTAACAGAATTATCGCCGCGCTGGATGCGCAGGCCGCTGGGGATCGCCATCGAGCTTCTGGCCGGAATTCCCAGCATCATTTACGGCATGTGGGGGCTGTTCGTATTCGCCCCCCTGTTTGCCGACCACGTTGAACCCTGGCTCAACCACAATATCGGCCCTTTGCCCATCATCGGCCCGTTTTTCCACGGCCCGCCCATGGGTATCGGCATGCTGACCGCCGGCATCATCCTGGCCATCATGGTCATTCCGTTCATCGCTTCCGTCATGCGTGACGTATTCGAAGTGGTGCCCACGCTGCTCAAGGAATCCGCCTACGGCGTCGGTTCGACCACCTGGGAAGTCATGTGGAACGTGGTACTACCCTACACCAAGATCGGCGTCGTCGGCGGCATCATGCTCGGTCTGGGCCGCGCCCTGGGCGAAACCATGGCGGTCACCTTCGTGATCGGCAATGCCCATGAACTGAACAAATCGCTACTGATGCCCGGCAACAGCATATCCTCGGCTCTGGCCAACGAATTCAACGAAGCCGTGGGTACGCTCTATACTTCTTCCCTGATCGAACTGGGACTGATCCTGTTCTTCATTACTTTCGTCGTGCTTTCGCTGGCGCGCTATCTGCTGTTCATGCTCGCCAAGCAGGAAGGGCAATCCACATGATGACACTCTACACCCGCCGCCGCCTGATCAACGCCATCGCGCTGAGCGTTTCGGTGCTGGCCATGCTGTTCGGCCTGTTCTGGCTGGCCTGGATACTATTGACCCTGCTGTCGCATGGCCTGCACAGCCTGTCGCTGTCGATTTTCACCCAGATGACCCCGCCGCCGGGCAATGATGGCGGATTACTGAATGCCATATACGGCAGCGTGATGATGACCATCTTCGGCACCCTGATCGGCACCCCCATCGGCATCCTGGCCGGCACCTATCTGGCCGAATTCGGTCAGCGTGGCTGGCTCTCCCCCGTTACCCGTTTCATCAATGACGTGCTGTTGTCTGCCCCGTCCATCGTGATTGGCCTGTTTATCTACCAGGTGTATGTAGCCAACGTCCATCATTTTTCCGGCTGGGCCGGCGCCCTTGCGCTGTCCATCCTGGTCATCCCGGTGGTGATCCGCACCACTGAGAATATGCTGCGCCTGATCCCCAACACCCTGCGCGAAGCCGCGGCCGCGCTGGGCGCGCCGCAATGGAAAATCGTCAGCTTTATCACCCTGCGCGCAGCGCGCGCCGGCATTGTCACCGGTATACTACTGGCGGTCGCCCGCATCAGCGGCGAAACCGCTCCACTGCTGTTCACGGCGCTGAACAATACATTCTGGAACAGCAACATGAACAAACCGATGTCCAACCTGCCAGTGGTCATTTTCGAATATGCCATGAGCCCCTATGATGACTGGCAACATCTGGCTTGGGCTGCCTCACTGCTCATCACCTTTAGTGTGCTGACACTGAACATTGTAGCTCGCGTGCTGTTCCGCCAGAATGCGACAATTAACTAATTCCCGAGGATACAAGCAGATGAACGCCGAGCAGTCCACCCTCCCGAAACTGGTTGTGCGCAACCTGAATTTCCACTACGGCTCTTTCCTTGCCCTGAAGAACATCAACCTGGACATCCCCGAGAAAATGGTAACCGCCTTCATCGGGCCCTCCGGCTGTGGCAAGTCCACCCTGTTGCGCACCTTCAACCGCATGTACCAGCTCTACCCGAAACAGAAAGCCACGGGTGAAATCCTGCTGGACGGCGAAAATATTCTTGGCCCCAAACAGGATCTCAACAAGTTGCGCGCCAAAATCGGCATGGTGTTCCAGAAACCCACGCCATTCCCGATGTCGATATATGACAATATCGCCTTCGGTGTGAAATTGTATGAAAGCCTGGGCCGCCACGAAATGGACGAACGAGTGGAATGGGCACTGCGCAAAGCCGCGTTATGGGGCGAAGTGGGCGACAAACTGAAACAATCCGGTATGGGGCTGTCCGGTGGCCAGCAACAGCGTTTGTGCATTGCGCGCGCCATTGCGGTCAAGCCGCAAGTGCTGCTGCTCGACGAGCCGACTTCCGCACTCGACCCGATCTCCACCGCCCACATCGAAAAGCTGATCGACGAACTGAAGGAAGACTTCACCATCGTCATCGTCACCCACAACATGCAGCAGGCCGCGCGTGTCTCGGACTATACCGCCTATATGTACCTCGGCGACCTGATCGAATTCGGCGACACCAGTACGGTATTCACCAACCCCAAGCGCAAGGAAACGGAAGATTATATTACCGGCCGCTTCGGTTAAACGACCCCACAAAAAAGCCCGGCAAGCCGGGCTTTTTCTTCGATCAGATTCGTGTCAATAGTCGCCGCCGCGATCTTCCTGCCGGTAATCCCTGCGGTCGCCACGATCCCGGCGATAATCTCTGCCTGATGCATCCCGGGGCGGAGCATTTCCGTCATCCAGCACGTTCAGGCTGACTCCGACCTGTATCGTCCTCCCCGGTTTATAGGGCAGGCGTGTGGTGATCTCGCGGCCATGGTAGCGATAAACCACGTTATAACCGCTTATTTCCTCGCGGTAGTTTTCCACTTGGCGACAGTGTTGCACCTGTTGTGTCTGCGGCGAGCCGGGGTTAGCTACGCGGTCGCCGGCGATGGAACCCACTATCGCACCTGCGGCAGCTGCGGCATTGCGCCCACTACCGCCACCGACCTGGCTGCCCAGCAAGCCACCGGCTATGCCTCCGATTATCGCTCCCGTGGCTGAGCGGTTGCCGCTATCGGGATTCGATGCGCGATCACCGGCAATGGTGCCAACCACCGCGCCCGCCGCGGTAGCCGCCGTTTGGCCGCTACCGCGGCCGACCTGGCTGCCCAGCACACCGCCAGCCACGCCGCCTACCACCGCGCCACCCATCGAACGCTCCGGCGCAGCAGCAGTAGTGGTCTCGTTCCAACATTCCTGGCGGGGCTCGGAAACCCGTTCGTAAATCGGGGTACTGGAAACCACGCGCGCGGTATCAACGAAGTCCGCCGCCCATGCGGTAGTGGAGAAAGCCGCCATTACCATGACCAGAGAACGCTTGTTCATTTTGTATATCCTTCCAGAATTGCCAACATGGCGATGTCAGATAGACTCATAAGTCTAGAATTTGTTCCTTCACGCCGCCTGTCGGGTCGCATCTTCCACCGTTTGGGCAATCGTTTCCGCCCATTGCCTGACCAGGCCGTTCTCCTTGCCTTCGACCATTACCCGCAGCAACGGCTCGGTGCCGGAAGGACGCAATAGCACCCGCCCCTCTCCTCCCAGCGCAGTTTCGGCAGCTTTTACCGCATCGCGCACCCTGGTATCAGCAGTACAATCCACCCCTTTTGCTACGCGCACGTTGAGCAGCACCTGGGGATAAAGCGTGAGCCCGGCAACGGCCTGCTCCAGGGTTTGCCGGTTGGCTCGCAGCGCCTGCAGCACTTGTAATGCGGAAATGATGCCATCTCCCGTGGTATGACGATCCAGACAGATGATATGACCGGAATTTTCGCCGCCCAGTTGCCAGCCTTTCTGTTGCAGCAATTCCATCACATAGCGATCGCCCACCCTGGCGCGCTCGAACGGAATGCCAAGCTGTTGCATGGCATGCTCGAAGGCAAGATTGGTCATCAGCGTGCCAATCACCCCGCCCTTGAGTGTTCCCTGGGCATGCCGCTGTCTGGCGATGATGTACATCAACTGGTCGCCATCGTACAACTCACCTTGCGCATCCACCATTACCAGTCGGTCACCATCGCCATCTAGCGCAATACCGAGATCAGCCTTGTGTTCGACCACGGCTTTTTGCAGGTTGCCGGGTTTGGTCGCGCCATAGCCGTCATTGATATTCCTGCCGTCCGGTTCCGCACCAATCGCCACCACGTCCGCACCGAGTTCGTGGAACACAGGACGTGCAATGTGGTAGGCCGCACCGTGCGCGCTATCCACCACGATCTTCATGCCACGCAGATCCATGTCGGCCGGGAAAGTACTCTTGCAAAACTCGATATAGCGGCCGGCCGCATCGTCAATGCGCCTGGCCTTGCCCAAGGCGTCGGATGCATTGGTATGCATAGGCTTGTCCAGTTCGGCTTCGATGGCCAGTTCCACCTCATCCGGCAGTTTGCTGCCGCCGCCGGAAAAAAACTTGATGCCGTTGTCTTCGAATGGATTGTGCGAGGCGGAGATCACCACGCCCGCCTGCAAGCGCAATGCGCGCGTCAGATAGGCTACGGCCGGTGTCGGCACCGGCCCGGCCAGGTATACGTCGATGCCGGCTGCGATCAGCCCGGCCTCCAGCGCCGATTCCAGCATGTAGCCGGAAATACGCGTGTCCTTGCCGATCAGCACCGCCGGCCGTTCGCCCTTTGTCTGCACTGAACCGGCCAGCACCTTGCCTGCCGCATAGCCCAGATGCATCATGAACTGCGGGGTGATCGGGTGCTCGCCCACCCTGCCGCGCACCCCGTCGGTACCGAAATATTTTCTGCTCACCCTGCCACTCCATTCATCGCTTGTTGTTCGTTCACCGCGCGCCACACTTTCAGCGCATCCACCGTTGCGCGCACATCATGCACCCGTACGATTTTCGCACCGTGCTGTACTGCCAGCAATGCCGCCGCCACGCTCGCGGCAAGGCGCTGCTCCACCGGCTGACCGGTAATCGCACCCAACATCGACTTATACGACAGTCCCGCCAGCACCGGCACGCCCAGACTGGCAAAAGCATCCAGCCCGCGCAACAGGGCAATATTATGCGCCAGCGTCTTGCCGAAGCCAAAACCCGGGTCGATCACGATGCGCTCACGCGCAATGCCGGCCGCCTGCACCGTAGCGATACGCATGCGCAGGAAAGTCATCACCTCGCTCATCACATCCCGGTAATGCGGTTCAAACTGCATGTTCTCCGGATCGCCCTGCATGTGCATCAGGCACACTGCCGCATCGCTGGCCGCCAGCGCGGCCAATGCCTCCGGTTCGCGCAGCGCATAAACGTCGTTGATCATGCTGGCTCCTGCGGCCAAAGCGGCGCGCATCACTTCCGGCTTGCGGGTATCCACTGATAGCGGCACCGGCACATCGCACAGCCCTTCCAGCACCGGTAATATGCGATCCAGTTCCTGCTGTGCATCGACCGGTTCCGCACCGGGACGCGTCGATTCGCCACCGATATCCAGCATGTCCGCACCCTCTTCGATCAATTTCCGGGCATGCGCCAGCGCCGCCTCGCTGTGCAGGTGGCGACCACCATCGGAAAAGGAATCGGGCGTAACGTTGACGATGCCCATGATCAGCGGGCGTGACAACTCAAGTTTGAATTTGCCGCAATACAGCATAAGCAAAGAAGCCGAGCTCAGATGACTGCCTCGAACCCTTCAAACTGCGGCGGGCCAAGGTATATATTCATGGTCTTGCCACCTGCGCCGGCATGGGCCTTGCGAAACTGCTCAGACTCGGTCCAGTTGACGAAGTCCTGCTTCGAATCCCAAGTGGAGTGAGAAGAAAACAGAGTGAACTCTTCGTTGCTCGGCCCTTGCAAGAGATGAAACTCTTTAAACCCCGGCACAGTGTCGAGATAGGTGTCGCGGTTTTTCCAGATGTCGATAAAGTCCGATTCGCAGCCCGGCTTTATCCTGAAACGATTCATGGCAATATACATGGAACAGGCTCCTG
>CAZMSI010000057.1:0-10152 GCA_964568895.1 uncultured Sideroxydans sp.
GGTGGGTCCTCTCAAGCAGTAAGACACAGGCGCCGACAAAACTCGAACCCGTGAACGAGGGTTTTGCAGACCCTTGCATTCGCCTTCCTGACCCTTGCACGCCCTCTAGCGGATTCCGTCTAAGGGTCATGGAATTGTCTACACCCAAAACTACTAAGACCCTTGCCCGTCTTTCTCGGGCAGACAATAGACATTACCGATGTTCCGTAGGAGCACACTGAATCTACTTCGATGACCAATCGGGTGCAACTTGCGTTGGCGCGAACCAATGGCCCCCTTAGCCCGCCGTTGTTCCAACGTGGAGTTCAGAGTTACGCACTACTCACTTCTGTGTGTGTCTAACGTCACTTGTGCAAGCGTGGACGCGGACTCTAGAATGGCGAGTAAGGCATGCGAGGCACTGGGGCGATAGGGAAGTCCTCTTCATGGTTTCACATCGAGAAGCCACGATTATCCGGGACCTGTTGACGCTTGGGTCTCTGGCTCCAGCCAGCGAACCCAACGCACTTTGCACTCTGCTTCTGTCAGCGACTCACGCCAGGGCAATACTCCTTTATCGTTACAGCAGGTATGACCAGGTCTGGCGACTGCAGGGCAGTTCCGGCCTTGGCAAGAGCGAGCCCGACTCTTGCAGCGAAGAGCCGGGGCTGCCTCTGCCATCGGCATGGCAGGCAATATCGAGCGGGCAGAGCCTCATCGACCTTCACAGACGGGCAGGAATCGAAGCCCGCGGCGTGCTGCCTCCCTCCTTCGCTTCGACCAAACCTGCCAGCATCCGAGTGTTCCGCAACGATGTCGGAACGCGCGTGCTTCTCCTGAGCACCAACCACGAAGGCGAAGAGCCTACTTCCAGCACCGATTACTGGACGATCGTGGCCCGAGTCTTGGGGCTATTGCTCAGACTGTGGGACTTACAGGAGGACCTAAATGAGCAAGAGAGGAACGTAGAGCAATACCGCACTAACCTTGTCGCTTTGCTCGATATTCTCAATTCAGTCAGCGGAACTTGTCCCATCAACAATCTTTATGAGTCCACTGTGGACATGCTCCAGAAGATCACGCGTGCCGACGCCGTTGTGTTGCGGCGCTACGATGAGATCAACGGCCTCCTGCGTTTGGTGGCCGAACGAGGACTGAGTGACGAACTAAAGCAGAAGATCAAATGCGTGGCGGAACGGCCAGTTTTCATTGATATGTTCCGAGAGAAGAGGGCTGGTGTAAGACCGACCGTGAATCCAGAGGCGTGGGATTTGGGCTACATGCAAGCAACCTCGGTGCCGTTGGTTGCATCAGAGAAAGTAGTAGGCTCAGTCAGCCTGCTGGATCGGTCTGGCAAGTATCCTTCGGTCGATGAATTGCGGTGGCTCGAGGTCCTGGGCAGGTGTGTCGGGCTCATGATCCATCAAGTGCACGAGGCCGAGTCTCAATGGGAAACCGCTGTTTTGCAGGAGCGGTCTCATCTAGCCCGTGAGATTCATGACGGCTTTGCCCAGTCGTTGGCAGGCCTTCAACTACTGCTTGAAGAGCAGCGCTCACTCCTTCAGGATGGCGATATCGACGGCGCCCTAGATGTATCGGGACAGCTAGGTCTCCTAGCTGATGATGCCTACAGCAGTGTCCGTGAAGAGATACTTGCACTTCACGACGAGGCCTCATTCGAGGGGGGACTGGATGGATTTCTGAACGACTACCTCCCGCGTTTTCAGCGACAATGGGGAATTCAATGTCATGTTGAAGTTGCGCCATATGACGATGGCAGCGAAAGTCTTGATCTCCAACCGGCAGTCCAGTCCCAGCTCACGCGGATTATCCAGGAAGCGCTCGCAAATGTGCGCAAGCATGCCGGTGCGACGAAGGTGAGGGTGAGAGTTGAAGGAAAACATGGTGAGGTACACATATCCATTGAGGACGACGGGAGAGGGTTCGACATGAAATCCATACCCACCGGCGCGTACGGGTTGCGAGTCATGCAAGAGAGGGCGAATGGCGTCGGCGGAAACATCAGTATCCGGTCCACACCGGAACACGGGACTCTCCTTGAAGTCGTGCTTCCGACCAACTTCGTTGCCTTGCACGGGGAGACGCCATGAGGACTGTCCTAGTCGCGGATGACCATGTGTTGTTCAGAACAGGACTCAAGTATGTCATAGGGCGCTGGGCAGACTTCTCGATCTCTGGGGAAGCATCCAATGGAGAAGAGGCCCTAGAACTAGCCAAACTGACATGTCCGGATGTGATCTTGCTGGATATCTCCATGCCAAAGATGGATGGCATCGAGGCGGTCCGGCGTATCAGGGAGGCTGTGCCGGGCACCCGCGTTGTGATGCTTACAGTGTCGGAGTCAGAGGATGACCTGTTTCGGGCTTTGAGGAACGGCGCTTCAGGCTACGTGCTCAAGAACGTCAAGCCTGAGGCGCTTCGGAGAATGCTCAGTGGCGTTCTTGAAGGTGAGGCTCCGCTTTCATCGTCGATGGCATCCAAGATCGTCAAGGAGTTTAGTCAAACTGACGCTGGTAGCATACATCGTACCCCAGAAATGAGCTCTCTCACTCAAAGAGAGACAGAGGTTCTGGAATTGGTCGCGGCGGGCATGTCCAATGCTGAAGTCGCGAATCGCTTGGTCATCAGCGAGAACACGGTCAAGAAGTATCTTCACAACATACTCGACAAGCTCCAACTCAACAATCGGGTTGAGGCGGCGGTCTACGCCGTTCGGCAGGGACTGGTAGGAGACTGAGACGGTCTGCCTCCCAGGTCCGAAATGCCATCTGTTGGGCATCCGAGATTGGCAGGCCCGCGCAATCGCTCTTGAAGGAACACCTGGGGTTCTCCGCTCGCCGGGTAAACGAATGGGTACCCCTCCCTATCACTTTGATGGCGCTAAAACGGCTCGAACGAACCCTTGCCCTACGCTTTCCCATGACCTAGTCTAGTGATAACCACAAGGGAAATCAGCTACCGCAATCGGGCACTCCAGTCATGGGGATTTTGGTCATATCACCAAGCCCTTTGTTCAAAGATGTCTTGGCCGGGATTCTGGAACGCCGGGATCTCGAACATGTGGCCATTGCTGATCCTTCTTCGGCCGCTGCGGCAATAGCAACAGAAAAACATCGGGTGATTCTGATTGACGAAGCGACTGGGGCTGCTTGTGTTCATGAAATCGTTGCGGAAGTGAGAAAGCTTCCCGCTTGTCGGTTGATATTCCTCGCGCAGGAGGGCAACGACATGCTCGTGCTGGACTCACGCGTGGCTTTGATCAAGGAGGTCAGTGACCTTGTGTCTGCGGTCGGTGATCTCCGGTAGGTCCGTCTGTCGACGATTTGTGGGTGGATCCTGAGATGTGGTCTGAAGACAGGCCAGCGCAGATTCATTTGATCGAAGTCGACTTCCTCTCAAACCGTGGTGAGCAGATCGGCTCACATTCAAGATGAAGGGAAAATGGCACAGGCCGTTTCCCAATTCCAGGCATCGTCAAGAATGCGGATCTTCCAACACGGGACGGTGAGCCGCTGTCCGGCGAAAGGGTGCCTTCCATTCGGTCGAGGGGAGATCCGAACGAGGGCGATCAATGCGTAAGGAGGTGTTAGTCGAGAATTGGAGGAATCATTGCTGAACGACCTCGCACACTAGGTTCGTGGTCCCTCATAATTTGGAGGACGAAGGAGGAATCAGATGGCAACTGCGACTGCGACCGGCAAGGTCACCACAATTCCGCGTTCGTACATCTATGCGATTATCCCAGCGGCTGTGGCATTGAACGTTGTGGGCGGGTACATCAACACCGTCCTCAGGTTGCCCACATTCCTAGACACAATTGGAACTGCCGTTGTGGCCATGACCGTAGGGCCGTGGTGGGGGGCGCTGGCTGGGGCGACTACCAACATCATCAAGGGGTTCACAGTCGGCCCGATCTCTATCCCCTTCGCCGCATCTAACGTCGCTGCAGCCCTGATTTGGGGCTATGGCGTGCGTTGGGGCATGGGAAAGAGCTTTGTGCGATTCCTGATTATGTCACTCGTCGTGGCAGTGGTCGTTGCCAGTGTCAATGTCCCCATCGCTGTGTTCATCTTCGGTGGGGCAACAGGGCACTTCTCTGACGTGATCGCAGCGGCTTTTCTGGGCATGGGACAACGGCTGTTCGTGTCGGTGTTCTCGGCGAAGATCCTCGTCGAACTGGCTGACAAGATAATCTCATCGTTTGTTGCCCTTGCTATTCTGGGGGCCCTGCCGCCCAGCCTTACAAAGAAAGTCACGATTGTGGGGCAGGCCAGAATGCAGCTTGTCGTCTGGATCGCGGCGGGTATTGTGCTTTCCGCGCTCCTGATCTTCATCTTCCTCTATGCATTTTCCTAGAAAGCCAACAGTCAGGCCCCATCGAGGGCCATGGAAGAGTGAGGGCCAGGGCCAGGACACTGAAGACCTGCCAACGCGATAAGGAGACTAGACATGAGCATTGGATGGGTTCTCTTCTTCGTCATCGTTCTTGTGGTTGCGTATCTCGGCATCCGAAGACTGAGCACGACAAGCGAGGGAAGCACCGAGGCAAAGCCCCTAACCACCATGGCAGGAATGGGCTTTGGGATCATCATTCTGGGCCTGCTCGTTCTGCTGATGCCCTCGACCTCTGCTCGAATTGCAGCTTTGCCAAATGTCACCAGTGATGCCTATGCCATCCTGGTGGGGATCAGCTACCTGCTTGGTGTGTTCATCGTGTTGGCAGGCGTGGGTGTGCTGTTCGTCAGAGAGAAGACCGAGTAGGCTGTCAAGTGCCGAACTGACGGTCGGTGCGCAGGTGGGTCTCTGATTGGTCTGAAACCGCAGCCAGGCTGAGACGCCCCCCGGGGCGAGTGATTGCCTTCTGTGAAGCGGGGCCGTAAGGCCTAGTCAACTCACGAAGTCCGCAACATCAGCCTGGCTGCATCACGTCTTGCTTGAGAAGGGCTGGCAGCCCTCGTTTGAAGGAGAACCGGTATGGCCGAGGGGTACATATGTATAGAAAACCTGACCTACGAATACACCGATGGCAACGGGTTGGCCCTCAACGATATCAGCCTCGGCGTCGAAAAAGGAGAGTACGTTGCCATATTGGGGGCTTGCGGAGCGGGTAAGACAACCCTATGCCTGTCGATCAACGGCATTGTGCCCCATATGCTCATGGGCGAGATGGGTGGCCGTGTAACTGTAGATGGCATGGACACGCAATCGCACGAAGTGCGCGAAATGGCGCAGGTCGTGGGGATGGTGTTTGACAATCCAGAGTTCCAGCTCAGTCAGATATCGGTCGAAGAGGAGATCGCCCTTGGACTAGAAAGCCGTGGCGTTCCTCGTGAGGAGATGCTGCGTCGAATCCCGGAAGTCTTGGAGATCGTGGGCTTGCAGGGCTACGAAAAGCGTTCGCCAATGGCCATGTCCGGAGGCCAGCAACAGAGACTGGCAATAGCTGCCGCGCTTGCTATCTCGCCAGACATCCTGGTGCTCGATGAGCCTACGTCGAATCTTGATCCGATTGGGAAGCAGGAAGTCTTCGAAGTTTGCGCAAGGCTGAACCGTGAGCGCGGAACGACAATCATCATCGCCGAACATGAAGTGGAATCCATAGCCATGTATGCCGATCGAGTCTACGTGCTGGATCAAGGCCGGAACTTGCTCGGGGGGACGCCAAGAGAGGTGTTCAGCGAAGTCACCACCATGCGCTCGATCGGGCTGCGGGTCCCTCAAGTGACTGAGCTTGCGAGCATTCTCAGAGATTCCTTCGGGAAATGGTCGGGAAAGTATCCTGTGAGCCTCGATGAAGCGGTCGAAGGCATTCAAAGTCGATGGGGTGGAAACTGATGGTTGAGAACCTGATCGTTTGCGAGCATCTGTGGCACACGTATGCGGGAGGTGTCACGGCAGTACAGGATGTCAACCTGAAGATCGATGCCGGCGAAGTCGTGGGGGTTATCGGCCAGAACGGCTCAGGAAAGACCACTCTTGTCAAGCACTTCAATGGACTGCTTAAACCCAGTCAAGGCAAGGTCGAAGTGAGCGGTCTGGATGTCGGGACTCACAGCGTCAATGAGTTGTCACGCTTCGTCGGGTATGTATTTCAAAATCCGAACCACCAGCTTTTTGCCACTTCGGTGAAAGAGGAGCTCGCCTTTGGCTTGAACAACTTGGGACTGAGCGCGGCAGCGGTAGATGAAGGCGTAGACAGAGCTGTTGCGTTCTTTGGGTTGGATCGATATCTGACCACCCATCCATACCGACTGAGTTTCCCGCTCCGGAAGATGGTCGCCCTCGCCGCGATCTATGCGATGCAACCCAAAGTCTACATCCTCGATGAACCCACAACCGGCCAGGACCACATTGGGGTGACGCTCGTGAGCAACCTGATCGCGAAGCTCCGCGAGCAGGGACCCACGATCGTTGTTGTGTCTCATGATATGCGGCTGCAAGCGGAAGCAACGGATCGTCTGATCGTTATGCGGCGGGCCGAAATCATCGGCGACGGAACGCCAAAGGAGATCTTCTCGGATCATGCCGTCTTGGAAGCAACCAACCTACATCCACCCCAGATTACGCGGCTGAGTCAACTGATCACAAAGCCGGGATTGCCCAACACGGCTCTGACTGTCAACGAAATCGCGGCCCCTCTCGCCTCGACGTTGTAGGAAGACCGTTTTGAGGTTGAGGAGATGTGTCGATGGCTCAAATGGATTACATGCCCATACCGATCGTCCTGATCCCGGGCGACAGCTTCTTTCACCGCCTGCATCCGATTCCAAAGCTAATCTGGTCGATTGGCGCTGTCGTATTGGCATTTGCCACCCGGAATCCTCTGGTCTTGGGCGTAGTGTTTCTGGGCGGCCTGCTCCTCTTCGTGCTGTCAGGGACATGGCGGGGGTACGGTCGCTTCATCGCTATCCTCTTCCCGATCAGTCTCTCGTTGATGGTCTTTCAGTCGCTCGCCCCGGCCTTCCCGCCACCCTGGACGCCCATAGCCCAGATTGGCCCTTTCACTATCTACAACGAAGGCGTCTACAGCGGGCTCTCACTTTTGGCACGTGCTTGGGCCGCCAGCAATCTTGCCATCCTGATGGTGATGACGACCCATCCTAGTGACATGTTTGCCGCGCTACAGTCTATCGGCATGCCCTATGAGCTCAACTTCATGCTCATGGCCAGTCTTCAGCTCATCCCCATCGTCCAACGCGAGTTCGGGATTGTGGTCAGTGCTCAGCGATCTCGGGCCATGATGGCTCACGGCTTCGCTGCGCTGCTTCCCAGCATGGTGCCCGTTTTTGCTGGCACTATCGAGCGGGTGCAGCAACTTTCCATGAGCCTCGAATCTCGAGGATTCGGCTCCAAGGGAGAGAAGACGAGCCTACGCAAGATTCGCGCGTCGACCACTGACTGGATAGTTGGAATTGTCGGCGTCTGCGTCACGGTCCTTTCCTCGTTCCTGGTAATTCGATACCGACATGAGCTCGACTGGAGCAAGCTGATCCTAATGCCTCCGTGGCTCGCTGTATCGATCGTCTTGGGATGCGCGGGGACATTTGTTGTGTCCACGGTGGTGCTGATGCGAAGGGCAGGGAGGGAATGAGTTTTCGATTTGCGCCCGCGCATGAGATAGAAGCTCAGACGAATTAACCACGGGGGGTGTCCCTCACACAGCCCGAATGACGTACAAGCGATCTTGGGCTTGGGGAGTAACTTCAACGAGGAGGACTACGACATGGAATCGCTCGAGGTGATGCATCACATCAAATTGGAGCCAGGAGATGTGGGGCGCTATGTGTTGTTGCCGGGCGACCCGGGTCGCTGTGAGCTGATCGCTGAGCACTTCGAAGAAGCCGAGAAGGTTGCCCAAAACCGCGAGTACACCACCTTCTCGGGGATGCTGCTTGGCGAAAAAGTGTCTGTCACTTCGACGGGGATCGGAGGTCCATCTGCCGCGATAGCTGTCGAGGAATTGTCTGAGATTGGCGCTGATACCTTCATTCGGGTAGGCACATCCGGGGGAATGCAGCCGCACGTGGAGGCGGGAGACTTGGTGATAGTCACCGCAGCAGTACGTGAGGAGGGCACAACCCAACTCTACGTACCGATTGCCTATCCTGCAGTTGCTGACATTGATGTTGCGTGGGCTCTTCGGATGGCGGCCAGAGAACTCGGATTAGCGCATCACACCGGAATTTGTCGGTCGACAGACTCATTCTACGGATCGAAGAGTCCAGAGACAATGCCTTCTCGATACGAATTGGAGAACCGTTGGAACGCCTGGATTTCGTCTGGCGTCCTGTGTTCAGAGATGGAGGCCGCAACAGTTCTGACCGTCTCGCGTATTCGGGGGAAGCGCGCCGGATGTATCGCCCTGGTCAACAGCAACAAAGGGTTGCCGCCGCTTGAGCCCGAGGAGCTCGCCAGGCGCCGCAACTTGGATCCACTCATTCGTACGGCTGTGGGGGCACTCAAGATCCTAATAGCGCAAGACCGCGGAGCGTCAGCTTAGGCAGGGCACGCAGGCCTGGCATATCCGGCGCAATCTCGCCCGTGTAATGCTGCCAAAGGGCGAGAAGTGGAAGGAGCCGTGCCGGGCCAGAGGACCAATATTGGCGCCGTTCAACACACAACAGGTGAGATTCGATATGGTCGGAAAGCCAGCTTCCCTCGACGCAGTGCCGGAATCGGCGGACTCGAGCTTTCCGTTTGGTTTCCTCCTTCTACTTCTTTCGGCATTCCTGATCAACTTCATTGGTAGAACGGTAGCCGGCCCCTTGATGCCGGTTATTGAACCAGAGCTGGGGATAGGGCACACAACAGCCGGGAGCTACTTCCTTACCCTGGCCATCGGCTACTCCGTGACGCTTTTCTTAGGCCAGCTTCTGTCCTCGCGCCTCTCTCACAAGCAGATCATCACATTATCGTCTCTCGGGGTCGGACTGGTGCTCATGAGTAGCCTTGTCATGACCACGAGCAGGGGGCTGTTTGTCTTCTTTCTCCTTATGGGAGTCAGCTCGGGGTTGTACTTCCCTTCGGGCCTTACCGTTACAACCGCGGTTGTGGCAGCTTCGTCATGGGGTGTTGGGATTGCCGTTCATGAACTTGCCCCCAATCTCGGCTACTTGATAGTGCCATTAATCGCTGAGGCGTCACTCGATTTCCTGAATTGGCGGATGGGCATGGCTTTGGTTGGTGCGCTCGCGTTTGCTGTGGCCTTCGTCTATCACTTTTGGGGAAAGGGGTCCGACCTACACGGAGCCAAGGTCGATCTTGGTACGATTCGAGACCTGCTTGGGAAGAGGGAAATCAAAGTCTCCCTTGTCTTGTTTGGGCTCGCAATGGCAGTGAGCTACGGGCTGTATGTCATGCTGCCTCTCTACCTTGTCGCCGACCGTGGCTGGGCTAGAGAGGCAGCCAATCTTACAATCTCCCTCTCGCGGATACCGGCATTGGCCGGACTTCTGGGGGTGGGGTGGGCAGTCGACCGCATCGGTCCAACTAGGATCATATGGGGCTCCCTTTTCTTTTCGGGGATTGCATCCATCGGACTGTCTCTAGTTCGTAACGATTGGCTAATCGCCATTATCCCGATTCAGGCATTGTTGGTTGTCTCGTTCTTTCCAGCAGGATTTGCTCTCTTGTCAAGAGCTACGCTGCTATCAAGCAGGAACATCGGCGTGTCTTTGGTGATGGCGGTTGCCACCCTCTTTGGACAAGGGGTTGTACCGACGGTTCTCGGTTACCTTGGCGATATTGGTTCGTTCTCTCTCGCCATCGCAGCTGTAGGCGTCGCTGCAGCATGCGGGGCATTCTTGGTTCTTTTGGTTAGGGAGGAGACACTATCGAAGTCGTAGGCCTTTCGATGGCGTCCAGGTTTTTTGATCCGTGGAGGGTCCCACGGGACTCCAAACATGTGCCAGAACACAGCGCGAAGACGAGATCGGCAACTCACTGGCCTTTGAGAGGGGGTGTGTGCTCTGATGGGTTATCTCCCCCTGACGAGTCTCGGACAGTAATGCGCCAAGAGAATCTTCTTTAGGGAGCCATTCCAGCCTCCCAAAGATCTTCCTGATCTCCGGCGGCTTGTATGGGGACAAGTGCTCAAGAGGCGACGACGGGATTCGAACCCGTGATGGGGGTTTTGCAGACCCTTGCCGTCGC
>CAZMSI010000058.1:0-10103 GCA_964568895.1 uncultured Sideroxydans sp.
CGGTTCGGACTCGAACTGAGGTCTGTTCAGGGTTGTAGAGCAGACTTGTCAGAGTCGGTAGTTCAAGTCAGCTATGGCCGATTAGCTTCCTTCCATACAGTTATTGACAGAACTCCAAGGGACAAATCTCATCAGCACCACAGGATATTCCTTCGGACTCGTGCTGTCCTTATCCCTTCAGTCCGGATGGTTTCCACCTATGTTGACCGTGCCGTCGGCCCCGGGCCGGGCTATAATATTAGCGTTTGCTGAACAATCTGGGGCGTAACAACATGACATCGGGCAGCATCGCTTCCCTGCAGGATGGATTCGGCAGGAACATTACCTATCTGCGCCTGTCGCTGACCGACCGTTGCGATTTCCGTTGCACTTATTGCATGGCGGAGAAGATGCAGTTCATGCCGCGCAGCGAAATCCTGTCGCTGGAAGAGTGCCTGCTGGTGGCGGAAACTTTCGTTGGTCTGGGCGTGGATAAAATCCGCCTGACCGGGGGTGAGCCGCTGGTCAGGAAAGACTTGCCGTGGCTGGTGGCGCGCCTGCGCGAACTTTCCGGTTTGCGCGAACTGGTGATTACCACCAACGGTTCGCAACTGGCGCAATTTGCAGAGCCCCTTGCGCAGGCGGGGGTGGATCGCATCAACATCAGTCTGGACAGTCTGGACGCAGACACCTTTCGTCGCATTACCCGTACTGGAAATCTGCCGCAGGTATTGGCCGGCATTGAAGCCGCGATAGCCGCGCTGGGTGCGCGCCGCATCAAACTGAATGCCGTGCCGCAGCGCGGTATAAACCAGCATGAATTGTCCGGCATGTTGCGCTTTGCCTTGGCGCGCAACATCGACATCAGCTTTATTGAACAGATGCCGCTGGGCAGGACCGGGCAGCCCGTTGCCGATTCATTCTGCAACAACCAGCAGTTGCTGGCCGAGTTCAGGCAGCAGTTCGATCTGATTCCCAGCGTGGAAAGCACGGGTGGCCCGGCGCACTACTGGCGCATCGCGGGCTACGATACGCACATCGGTTTTATTTCGCCGCACACCCAGAACTTTTGCGCGGCATGCAACCGCATGCGCGTTACCGCGCGCGGCGAGCTGTATCCCTGTCTCGGCAACGAGGGCGTAATGGATTTGTTGCCGATGGTGCGCGCGGGCGATATCGCCGGGCTGCGCGGACTCATCACACAGGCCGTGGCTGCGAAGCCGCAGGCACACCAGTTCGACCTGTCGCAGCATGAACCGCACATCGTGCGTTTCATGTCGCAAACCGGCGGCTGATGCATCCGGCGACCACCACGGTTATCCTTGCCGGCGGTCTCGGCACGCGCATCGGCGGTGACAAGGCGCTGCAACTATTGCAGGGCAGGCCGCTGCTGGATTGGGTACTGGAAGTCGTCCAGCCGCAAGGAGATGAGGTTCTGATCAGCGCCAACAGCCATCCCGAGCGTTATGCGCGTTGCGGCTACCGCGTAATCGCCGACCGGATGACGGACTACGCCGGCCCGCTGGCCGGATTGCAGGCGGCGATGATGGCGGCCGCCTGTGAATGGGTTGCCAGCGTTCCGTGCGATGCGCCGTTCCTGCCGCATGACCTGATTGCCAGGCTGCATGCCGCGATCAACGGCGGTGCGGAAGCCAGCGTGGCTGTGACGGACGGCAGGCGGCAGCCGGCCATCGCGTTGTATCACCGCAGCACCTTACCGAAATTGAATGCCTATCTGGCAAGCGACGGGCGCAAGATGGCGGCCTGGCTGGAAAATCTGCAGCTAAGCGAAGTGACGTTTGCGGATGCGGCGGACTTCATCAACCTCAACTCGGTGCGGGAGCTGGCGCTGGCCGACCAGATACTGCAAAACGGAGGAACCCATGACGACATCCGGCGAGCCATCGCTTAAACTCGGGCTGGTTTCGATCAGCGATCGCGCCAGCAGCGGCAGTTACCAGGACGCGGGACTGCCCGCATTGCAGGAATGGTTTGCCCGTGCCCTGAGCAGTCCGTGGCACAGCATAACGCGGCTGATTCCGGATGAGCAGGCACAGATCGAAGCCACGCTGATCGAACTGGCGGACGTTGAAGGCTGTCACCTGATCCTCACCACCGGCGGCACCGGCCCTGCGCCGCGCGACGTCACGCCGGAGGCGACGCTGGCCGTGGCGCACAAGGTGTTGCCGGGCTTCGGCGAACAGATGCGTGCGGTGAGTCTGCAATATGTACCCACCGCCATCCTGTCGCGCCAGCTTGGCGTGGTGCGCGGCGCGTGCCTGATCCTCAACCTGCCGGGCCAGCCCAAGGCGATCAAGGAGACGCTGGATGGCGTGTTTCCCGCCGTGCCTTATTGCATCGATCTGATCGGCGGGCCATACATCGAAACCAATCCGGAAATCGTTGGTGCTTTCCGTCCCAAGTCGGCACAACGGCAGAAATAAGTGTACCCACGTTATGCGTGACAGCCCATTGTTCGAGGGATAGACTTGACGCATACAAGAATACCGATCTGGTCAGGCAAGCGGCGGGGCACAGCAGGCCGCATAACTAGAGAAATATCATGCTGGACGATGGAGTGAGAGCAGAGCGGCATATGGAAGAACGCTACCGGGTACTGTTTACCAAGGCGAAGATTCCGATGTTGCTGATCGATCCGCAGGACGGGGCGATCGTCGAGGCCAACGAAGCGGCATGCAGCTACTATGGTTACAGCCCGGAACAGATCGGGCGGCTGCACATCACCGACATCAATACCTATACGCCGGAACAGGTGCGGGAGGAAATGGTGCGCGCCGACCAGGAGAAGCGCAGCCATTTCTATTTCCATCACCGCCTGGCCAATGGCGAGGTGCGCGATGTCGAGGTGCACTCCGGCCCGCTCACCATCAATGGTCGCCACCTGCTCTATTCGGTGGTTCACGACATCACCGAGCGCCGCGAGGCCGAGCAGTTGCTGAAAACGAGCGAGACACGCTTCCGCCACATCATGGAGCAAGCACCGCTCGGCATCAGTATCACCGACCTGAATGGCCGATTCATCCAGGTCAACCAGGCATTTTGCGACATCGTCGGTTACTCGAAGGAAGAGCTTCGCGGCATGGTCATTGACGACATTACCCACCCGGATGACCGCGTCAACAGGCAGCGGCATTTGCATGATCTGGTGGGAGGCGACGAAAAGGTTGTTAAATACGAGAAGCGCTACATTCGCAAGGATGGGCAGCAGGTCTGGATGCAGATCAGCGTCAGCGCCGAGCGTGACCGGGCCAGGGCGCCGCTGTATTTCATCAGCATGGTCGAGGATATCGGCAGACGCAAGGAGATCGAGAAGCGAATCAGTTTCCTGGCCCATCATGACCGGCTGACCGAGCTGCCCAACCGCGACCTGTTCATGGACCGCTTTTCCGGATCGATCTCCCGCGCCAGGCGCAGGCAAAAGCTGCTGGCGCTGTTCTTTCTCGATCTCGACAAATTCAAGGAGGTCAACGACAACCATGGACACGAGGCAGGCGACGCCGTGCTGAAAACCGTGGCCAGGCGTTTGCTGAATTGCGTGCGCGACGTGGATACGGTGGCGCGGCTGGGCGGGGACGAATTTGCCGTTATTTTCGACGAAGTCGAGGACCCGATGGATGTGGCACCTGTCGCGGAAAAGATCATCCAGAAATTGTCCGCGCCCATTGTGCTGAAAGATGGTTGTGAATGTGGTATCGGAGTCAGCATTGGTATTGCCATCTATCCGGAAAACGGTACCGAGATCGATCGGCTGATGAGTGCGGCGGACGATGCCATGTATACCAGCAAGCGACGTGGCAAGAGCACCTATACTTACTTCAAGGGGAAGGCGCACGGCTATTCCAGCAACCATCCATGGATCACCCTGGACGATGAGCGCCTGTTCGGTGAACCGGAGATCGACCGCCAGCACCTGGAGCTGGTGCGCATGCTGAACGAGCTGAATGACGCAGTCAGGAACGACGACCCGCCGGAAGACGTGGCGCGATTGTTCGATGACTTGATTGTGTTTACCGAATCACACTTCGCCGTCGAAGAGCAGATGATGGACAAATACAATTATCCCGAACGGGGCATACACAAGAAAGAACACAAGCGGCTGATCGCAGAGGCGCATTATCTCAAGGACAAGCTGGCGCAGGGCGGGGAGTTGCTGGTGCTGCAATCGCTCAAGGACTGGCTGCTTGCCCACACCATTCACGTCGACAAGCCGTTTGTCGAATACCTGCTGCGGCACACCGGGAAATAGTCTGGTGCGGCGGGGTTATCCTGCCTGCCAGTGTCCGGAGCGCCCGCCCAGTTTTTCCAGCAGCCGGATATCGCCGATGACCATGTCGCGGTCGGCTGCCTTGCACATATCGTAGATGGTTAGCAGGGCGGCGCTGACTGCGGTCAACGCCTCCATCTCGACGCCGGTACGTCCCACGGTCTCGGTGGTGGCGACACATTCCACCGCATGCTTGTCGCGATCCAGTTTGAATTCCACTTCGACGCGAGTAAGCGCCAGCGGGTGGCACAGCGGTATCAGGTCGGCGGTGCGCTTGGCTCCCTGGATCGCCGCGATGCGCGCCACGCCAAGCACATCTCCCTTCTTTGCATGGCCTGCGGCGACCAGTTGCAGCGTTGCAGGCTGCATGCTGATGCGTCCTGCGGCGCGCGCGATGCGCCGGGTCTCGTTCTTGGCGCCGACGTCCACCATGTGAGCCTGGCCCTGCTGGTCGAAGTGGGTGAGAGGACTGGTCATTGGTTTTCTCCTTCAGGGAACCAGCGCTGCATGCGTTGTTGGTCCGACTCCCTGGTATCAAGCCAGTGGGTGCCGTGCGTGGTCTGCTCGCGTTTCCAGAACGGTGCCGAGGTCTTCAGGTGGTCGATGATAAATTCACAGGCGGCGAAGGCATCTGCCCGATGCTGCGACGCAGTGGCGACCAGCACGATCTGCTCGCCGGGTTGTAGCTGGCCGATGCGGTGGATCACGCGCACGCCGAGTAGCGACCAGCGCTGCTGTGCTTCGGTGATGATTTTTTCGAGCGCCTTTTCGCACATGCCGGGATAGTGTTCCAGATAGATGCTTTCGACTTCTTCTCCGTCGCTGAAGTCGCGTACCAGGCCGGTAAAGCTGACCAGCGCACCGGTCTCTTTGCTCTGCCTGCGCAGCGTATCCAGTTCTGCGGCGAGGTCGAAGTCGGCTTCCTGAATGGAGATGCTCATATCAGCCACCTGAAATGGGCGAGAAAATGGCGATCTCGTCGCCGTCGCGGATGACAGCCGACAGGTTGCTCAACTCCTGGTTCACCGCGCAACGCACACGGTCGTCGGCGAGTGCGCTTGCCCAGTTGTCGCCGCGCGTGCGCAGCCAGGCCAGCAGCCCGGCCAGGGTAGCGACATCGGCGGGTAACTCCGCGGTTTCGCCGGAGGTCGCGAGCTGTTCGCGCGGCCGGCCAAAATAAAGCAGGGTGATTTTCATGTCAGAAGCAATTAGCCACGATGAGCACGGATTCTGGCCGGCAAACACAATCAGGGGAATGTGTGGATCCAGCCATTATTTCCACCCAAGCGGGGAAACGCAGCATAGCTTTAATAGCTTGCGGATTCAAGCAGATTTGGCGGATTCCCCGGCCATGTATTTCTGGTTTCTCGTGTTATGCTGCACGCATTATGCGTCCCGAAAATCGGGACGGGAATACGAGATTTATTGTTTTTATGAAATCCAATACCAGCCAAACCAAGAAACGGAATGCGCCGGGCAAATCGCGGCAGCAACAGACAGAGAAAATGTATGCCCATGCGGTTTCCTGCCATCAGGAAGGCCGGTTGGCCGAGGCGGAAGCGCTGTACCGCCAAATACTGTCAACGGATGCATACCACGCCGACAGCCTTCACATGCTTGGCGTTCTTGCATGTCAGGTGGGTCATTTCAAACAGGCGGTCGAACTGATCAACCGGGCGATCATGCTGAATCCGGGAGCGGCCATATACCATTCCGATCTCGGCCTCGCCCTTCGGGGGCAAGGCAGGATGGACGAAGCCATTAGCTGTTACGAGCAGGCACTTGCCATCAAACCTGACGTTCCGGAAGTCCTGAACACCCTCGGCGCTGCACTCCATCACCAGGGCCGGGTGGATGAAGCCGTCGCCCGCTACGAACAGGCGCTTGCCGTCAGGCCGGACTATCCGGAAGCGCTGAACAACTTCGGCAATTTACTCAAGGGGCAAGGCAGGCTGGACGAAGCCATCAGCTGCTACGAACGGGCGCTTGCCATCAAGCCTGACGTTCCGGAAGTCCTGAACAACCTTGGTACTGCACTCTATCATCAGGGGCGGTTGGATGAAGCCATCAACTGCTATGAACGGGCACTTGCCATCAGGCCGGATTATCCGGATGCGCTGAACAACTTTGGCAATTTACTCAGGGGGCAAGGCCGGCTGGATGAAGCCGTCGCCCGCTACGAACAGGTGCTTGCCATCCGGCCGGATTATCCGGATGCGCTGAACAATCTCGGAAATGCACTCAATGATCAAGGTCGGGTGGAAGAGGCCATTGCCCGCTACGAGCAGGCGCTAGCCATCCGGCCGGACTATCCGGAAGCGCTGAACAACCTTGGTGTTGCGCTATACGAACAGGGCCGGCTGGAGCAGGCTGTCGCTTGCTACAAGAAGGCTCTGGCCATCAACCCGGATGATGCGGAATGCCACAGACATCTTGGCCTTCTGAAAACTTACAGACACGGCGACCCGCACATTCCCGTTCTGCGCCGGCTTTATGAAGCAACATCGAATAAATCGGTCCGGATGCATGCCAGTTTCGCCCTGGCGAAGGCATGCGAAGACATGAACGAGCTTGACGAGTCTTTTGCTTTTTACGCCGAGGGAAACAAACTAAGAAAAGAGGAACTGGGCTATACGATAGACCAGGACAGAAAGCTTTTTGACCAGATTAAATCTGCTTTCGACAGGCCGGATGTTCCGGCTCGCGTGCCTTTGCGATCCACGGTGCCGATCCTGATTGTCGGCATGCCCAGGTCCGGGACCAGCCTGGTGGAACAGATTCTGGCCTCGCACAGCGATGTATATGGAGCGGGCGAGTTGAGAACGCTCGAGACGCTGGTTCGGCAGCATTTCCCGGATATGCCGGATTTCGATCTTGCCGCCGCCAGCAGCCGGATTACTGCAGATTATCTTGACGGGCTCGATCGAATGGCCGGGGAGCGGCATTTTGTCAGTGACAAGATGCCTGGCAATTTCCGCTGGCTGGGTTTTTTACTGTCGGTTCAGCCAGACATCAGGATTATCCACACGACCCGCGATCCCATGGCGGTATGCTGGTCAAATTTCAAACAGTACTTCCCGGCGCACGGTCTAGGGTTTCCCTATGACTTGTCCGACTTGGCCGAATACTACCTGATGTATGAGGAACTGATGCGGTTCTGGCATGAGCGTTTTCCCGGTCGGATATATGAACTGAGCTATGAGCAGCTTACGGAAAACCAGGAAATTGAGACCCGGAAATTGCTGGACTACTGCGGTCTGGACTGGGAAGATCGTTGCCTGGAATTCGAGAAGACGGAACGTAGTGTCAAGACGGCAAGCGCAGCGCAGATACGCAGCCGGATGTACCAGGGCAGTTCGAAAGCATGGTGCAAATTCGAAAGCCATCTTGGCCCGCTGATCGAAGGGCTGGCAAATGGCGGTGTCCGGAAGATGTAGGCTGCTTGACGGTTCTTTATCCGTGGCCGGTTCTGTTGTCGAAATGAAAGTAACTGCAGATATGGTCAACGACTTGTTGCGGGGCGTCAATATCCAGCGTCGTCAGCGGCAGCGTTTCCCTGCTGTCGGTTACCACCGCGATGATTTGCGGGTCATCGGGGTACAGCAGCGGATGGCCGACTGATGTGCGGTGCACTTCCAGTTTGGGTATCGCGGCAAACTTGTAGCCCTCGACCAGCACCAGGTCGCACGGCGACAGCCGCGCGCACAGTTGCTCCAGCGCAGGTTCGGTTTCTTCGCGCAACTCGTGCATCAGCGCCCAGCGATGACCGGAGGCGATCATCACCTCGTGCGCACCGGCCTCGCGATGGCGGAAGCTGTCCTTGCCCGGGCGGTCGATGTCGAAGTCATGGTGCGCGTGCTTGATCACCGAGACGCGCAAGCCATGTTGTTTCAGCAGCGGGATGAGTTGCTCCAGCAGCGTGGTCTTGCCGCTGCCGGAGTAACCAGCGAAACCCAGTATCTTCATCCTTGCCGCATGTACCCTGATTATTGTCCGGCTACAGCTTTCTTCAATGCCTTGCGGATTGCTTCCGGGGAAGCCATGATGTTCATGAAGCTGTGGCTGCCCATCATCGACAGGTCCGGGAAGTCGATCGCAATGCGGAAGCGTGCATACAGCGCAAATACCTTGTTGCCGGAGACCAGCACTTCATAAGGCAGGTGGGCGGTGGCCTTGAGATCCTTGAAGTCGATCACGCTCATGATGTACTTGTCGTCCATGTACTTCTGGGCATCGGTCGGTGCCTTCAGCCCCACTCCGAATACGCTTTCATCCTTGCCCGGGATGTCTACGCGGTAGATCTTGCTTGCGCCGACCGTGTTCGAGGCCAGTCCTTTTTCGACTGCATCCAGTGCTTCCTGATGGCTGCCGAAGGCTCCCAGCACGCTGGGGTCGGTGAAATACTCCATGCCGAACATGTAGTGGTAATCGCGCAGGTCGTCGGCGCTCATGCCTTCTTTGGAGCCGAAGTCCTCGACCTTGCCCAGTGCGGTCTGCAGCTTGGCGGCGACATCCTGCAGGTCGCCCTGCATGCGGTAGGCGTTGGCCATGTACACCGGATTGGTGTAGCTCACCTGGATGTCGTCGCCGACCTTGGTGACTGCCACGCGCTGGATGGCACCGAAGCCGCCATGTTCGGACTGGGCGGCGTTGTTTTTCAGTTCGTCGTTGGTCACCACCACGATATCCGCGTCAGGATAGGGCGAGTATTCCCCGGCAATAGTGAAGCCATTGGCTGTCAGCGCTGCTTTCGCTGCGGTCACTTTTTCTGCTACTGTACCCGGGCCTTTCGAAGCCAGCACGAATGGTTTCAACATTGCATCGCTGGCCATTGCTGCAGTGGAAACGAGCAACATCGATACAACGAACAGCACACTGCTAATTACGTTCTTCATGATTCCCCCTGTTTATAAATATACTGAATATCCTGAATTCATTCCGGCTCGAACCAGGACAGTTTCTCCCTCAGACTTACTACTCCTCCAACAATAATCAGTGTCGGCGCGTGCAGCTCCGTGACTTGCGGGTTATGCGGCAGGGTGCCCAGCGTACCGGTGAGTACGCGCTGGTGCCGCGTGGTGCCCTGCTGCACGATGGCGATCGGCGTGCTGTCCGGCAGGCCGTGTTCGATCAGTTTGGCGCACAGCGTCTCCAGCCCCTGCAGCCCCATGTATACCACCACGGTCTGGCGCGGACGCGCCAGTTGCTCCCAGTCCAGGTTCATGGTGCCGTCCTTGAGGTGGCCGGTGACGAACATGCAGGATTGCGCGTGGTCGCGGTGGGTGAGCGGGATGCCGGCATAGGAGGCAATGCCCGAAGCGGCGGTGATACCCGGCACCACCTGGAACGGGATGCCTTCGGCCGACAATGTTTCGATCTCTTCTCCGCCGCGCCCGAAAATGAACGGGTCGCCGCCCTTCAGTCGCAGCACGCGCTTGCCTTCCTTGGCCAGTTTCACCAGCAGCTCGTTGATCTCTTCCTGGCGCAGTGTGTGGAATGCGCGCTTCTTGCCGACATAAATGCGTTCCGCGTCGCGCCGCGTCATGTCGACAATGGGCTGGGCCACCAGGTTGTCGTACACCACCACGTCGGCCTTCTGCATCAGGCGCAGTGCGCGGAAGGTGAGCAGGTCCGGATCGCCGGGGCCGGCGCCGACCAGGTAGACCTCGCCGCGCTGGATGTTGTCCTCATCCGCCAGCATTTTCCTGAGCATTGCTTCGGCGCTGGCCTCGTCGCCGGTCAGCACTTTTTCGGCGACCACGCCTTCCAGCGCATTTTCCCAGAAGATGCGGCGCTTGGCCGGGTTGGTCACGCGCTGCTTGACCTGTTCGCGGAAGCG
>CAZMSI010000059.1:0-10050 GCA_964568895.1 uncultured Sideroxydans sp.
TCTGACCGTGCGCTGTGCTGAGTTCGGCGCGCTCGACCAGCATCTTGCTGACGATAGCGGTGGAGGACATCGCCAGTACACCGCCCAGCGTCAATCCGGCGCGCCAGTCAAGGCCGAAGAAAGCTGAGGCAAGCATCACCAGCAGCATGGTGGCCACCACTTGCGCGGTGCCCAGCCCGAACACCAGCCGCTGCATACTGCGTAGCCGGGTCAGGCTGAATTCCAGCCCGATGCTGAACATCAGGAACACCACGCCGAATTCGGCCAGGTGGCGTGTTTCCGGCGCGTCCGGTATCCAGCCCAGCGCGTGCGGGCCGATCAGGATGCCGACGATCAGGTAGCCCAGCATCACCGGCAGGCGCAGCAGGCGGCACAGCACCACCACGCCCACGGCAACCGCGAGCAGGATCAGGACGAGTTGTAGCGAGTCGGTCATGGTCTGGGCATGCAATTCATTTTGGGTGGGCCCTGATTTCTGAAATGCGGCAACAGTTCAGGCTTTGCGCCGATAATGCCTTAACTCTCGCCATCTTTCAAAATTTCACGAGGGCATGGGCGCACTGCTATAATTCCGCGCCATGAATAAAGCCATTAGTGCAACGCCACGCGCCCTGGAACTGGCGCGCGAAGTGTTGAACATCGAAGCCGCCGCCGTGCAGGCGCTGAGCCAGCGCATCAACGAAGATTTCCTGCATGCGCTGGATATCATCCTGTCCTGCGAGGGGCGCGTTATCGTCAGCGGCATGGGCAAGTCCGGGCACGTTGCGCGCAAGATTGCCGCCACCATGGCCAGCACCGGCACCCCAGCCTATTTCGTGCATCCGGCCGAGGCCAGCCACGGCGACCTGGGCATGGTCACCGCCGAGGACGTATTCATCGCACTGTCTTATTCCGGCGAGAGCCAGGAATTGCTCACCATCGTGCCGATGCTCAAACGGCAGGGTGCGAAACTGATCAGCCTGACCGGCAATCCCCGCTCGTCGCTGGCACTCGAGTCCGATGCCCACCTCAACGGCGCGGTGGACAAGGAGGCCTGCCCGATGAACCTGGCCCCCACTGCCAGCACTACTGCGGCGCTGGCGCTGGGCGATGCGCTGGCGGTGGCACTGCTCGATGCCAAGGGCTTCGGCGAAGCCGACTTCGCGCGTTCGCATCCCGGCGGCAGTCTGGGCCGCCGCCTGCTCACCCACGTGCGCGACATCATGCATTCCGGCAATGGCATTCCGGCGGTGGGCGAGGACGCAATGCTGTCCGAAGCGGTGCTGGAAATTTCGCGCAAGGGCCTGGGCATGACGGCCATTGTCGACCAGGCGCAGCATGTGCTGGGCATCTATACTGACGGCGACCTGCGCCGCACGCTGGAAAAGAAACTGGATTTCACCACCACGCCGATCAGTGCGGCAATGTCGAAACAGCCGCGCACCATCGGACCTGAGCGGCTGGCAGCGGAAGCCGTGCAATTGATGGATCAGTACAACATCAACCAGATGCTGGTGGTAGATACGGACAACAAGCTGGTCGGCGCATTGAACATGCACGACCTGCTGCACGCCAAGGTCATCTGATGTCACTGAATCAGGCCAAATCCATACGCCTCGCCGCCTTCGACATCGACGGCATCATGACCGATGGCGGACTGTATCTCGCCGACTCGGGCGAGGAATTCAAGCGCTTCAACTCGCTCGACGGCCACGGACTGAAAATGCTCAAGGCCTCAGGTGTGGAACTGGCAATAATCACCGGACGCACTTCGCGCTGCGTCGAATTGCGCGCAAAAAACCTGGGGATCACGCATTTATTCCAGGGCGTGGAAAACAAGCTGGAAGCAATGCAATCGCTGCTCCGCAAACTCGGCATTGCCACCGATGCCGCAGCCTACATGGGCGACGACGTGGTTGATTTACCGGTAATGCGCAGCATGGCGCTGGCGCTTACCGTGCCGGAGGCACCGCAACTGGTTCGCGACCATGCGCATTACGTAACGCGGCGCAACGGCGGCAACGGTGCGGTACGCGAAGTATGCGAGCTCATCATGTCGGCGCAGGGCACGCTGGAGGCGCAGCTCGCGCAATATCTGGCATGACGCACATCGGTTTCCTCGAACGCCTGCAAACCTGGTCGGTGCTGTTGCCGCTGCTGTTGCTGCTGGGTGCCACTTACTGGCTGAATCAGCAGGTGCAGCCGCTGCCGCCCCAACCGGACGACAGTAAGCGCCACGACCCGGATTACATCATTAATGACCTGTCCGTTACCGCGCTGAACGAGCATGGCAAACCACATTACCTGATGACCGCGCAAAAAATGATCCACTATCCCGACGACGACAGCACGCAAATAGCGGATCCACAACTCACCAGCCTGTATGCGGACCATGCGCCGGTCCGCATTTCCGCCCGGAGCGGCAAAGTATCGAGCGATGGCGAACAGGTATTCCTGTACGACGACGTAAAAATAGTGCGCGAGGCCGGCGCCACGCAAAGTAAAATGACCTTTACCTCGTCTTACCTGCATGTGCTACCGGACCAGGATCTGGCCGATACCGACCAGCCGGTAACCATAGTCAGCGACAGCACGGTGATACACGGAACAGGCATGACACTCAACAACAAGACTGGTGTAGCCCATTTGCTCGCCCAGGTCAGAAGTCAGCATGAAACTGCGCGGCATTAACTCCTCACTATTGTTTGGCATCGTATTGTTTACGCATGCCGCGGCGGGCCATGCCGAACGCGCCGACCGCGGCAAGCCGGTGCATCTGGAGTCGGACCGCGTCAGCATTGACGATGTCAAGCACGTCAGCGTGTTCACCGGCAACGTGGTGCTGACTCAGGGTACGCTGGTCATCCGCGGCAACCAGCTTGTGGTCAGGCAGGACAAAAACGGTTTCAAGCATGGTACCGCCACCGGCAACCTGGCCAGCTTCCGCCAGAAGCGCGAAGGACTGAACGAATACGTGGAAGGCTACGGCGAACGCATTGAATACGATACCGGCAGCGCAATCATGGAAATTTTTGGTCATGCTCGTGTCAAGCGCGGCGAGGATGATGTGCGCGGCGAACACATCATCTATGACTCCAAGACCGGGATGTTCCAGGTCAGCAGCGCCCCTGGCAGCAAGCAGGTGCCCGCATCCGGCAAGGAGCAACGCGTACGCATGGTAATCCAGCCCAAGAACAAACTGACGCCTGCCGAACCGCAGAATCAGCAACCGTTATCGATCAAACCGGATACCACGCCGGCCCGACCGGAGAAAAACCCATGAGCGAGCTACACACCACTTCATTGAGAAAGCGCTACCGATCCCGTACCGTGGTGCATGATGTATCGCTGTCGCTGAAAAGCGGCGAAGTTGTGGGGCTACTGGGCCCCAACGGAGCGGGCAAAACCACCAGCTTCTACATGATCGTCGGACTGGCGGCAGTGGATGGCGGTGACATTTTCATCGACGATAAAAATATCACCCACCTGCCGATTCACCGTCGTGCACGGCTGGGTCTGGGTTACCTGCCGCAAGAAGCATCTATTTTTCGGCGCCTGACCGTGTCCGAGAACATCCTGGCCGTGCTCGAACTGCAGGGTTATGCAGACGAGGAAAGACGGTCACGGCTGGAAGAACTGCTGGAAGACCTGCACATCACCCATATTCGCGACAATATGGCCATCAGCCTGTCCGGCGGTGAACGGCGGCGCGTCGAGATCGCCCGCGCCCTGGCCACCAATCCACGTTTCATCCTGCTGGACGAGCCGTTCGCCGGAGTGGATCCGATCGCCGTGCTGGACATCCAGAAAATCATCCGCTTCCTCAAGGAGCGCGATATCGGGGTGCTGATTACAGACCATAACGTACGGGAAACATTGGGAATATGCGACCGCGCCTATATCATTAATGCCGGCGCGGTCATGGCAGAAGGAAAACCGGATGAAATCATCTATAATGAAGGCGTGAGGAAAGTATACCTAGGTGAGCACTTCAAACTATAAAGCCGAAAAGGCAACGTGCTGGCCGGCCCATATCAAATGAAACCCGCATTACAACTCAGGCAGTCCCAGCAACTGACGCTGACCCCTCAGTTGCAGCAGTCCATACGCCTGTTGCAACTTTCCACGGTGGAAATCAACCAGGAGGTCGCGCGCCTGCTGGATGAAAACCCATTGCTCGAGCGCGAAGACGAGGATGCTGCGCAGCCTTATGCGCATGGCGATGCACCGGCTTCCGCTGCAACCCCGGAAAGCTCTGCACAGGACAATGAATCGCGCCAGTCCGGCGAGGAATGGGGTGAGGCATCTTTTGCTGCCTCATCAGCTTCGTCCGATGACGAGGATGAGCCGCATAGCGAAGTGGCAGCGGAGACCCCCAGCCTGCGCGAGCACCTGCTGTGGCAGCTCAACATGAGCCAGCTTGACCCGCGCGACAAGAAAATCGTCGGCCTGCTGATTGATGCGCTGGACGAAAACGGTTATTTGTCACAGCCGCTGGAAGAAATCGCCGATTTGCTGCCGGAAGAACTCGATATTTCGCTGGATGACCTGGAAACCGCGCTGGCGCAATTGCAATACCTGGACGAACCGGGCCTGGCGGCGCGCAACCTCGGCGAATGCCTGGCGCTGCAGATCAAGGCCCTGCCGGAGGACACGCCGGAACGCGAACTGGCATTGCGCCTGGTATCGCAACATCTCGGCCTGCTTGCGGCACACGATTTTTCAAAACTCAAGAAAGTACTGCGCTGCGACGACCAGTCGTTGCGTGCCGCACAGGCGCTGATCGTACATCTCAATCCCAAGCCCGGCGAAAAATATGGCGCGCGCGCCGCCGACCACGTGGTGCCGGACGTAATCGTGGAACGCCACAAAGGTACCTGGCGCGCGCGGCTCAACCCGGAGGCGATGCCGCGCTTGCGCGTCAATCAGATGTACGCCAACATCCTGCAGCAGCGCGGCGAAAAAAGTGCACAACAGCTTTCTGGCCAGTTGCAGGAAGCGCGCTGGTTCATCAAGAACCTGCAACAGCGCTTCGATACCATTCTGCGTGTATCGCAGGCCATCGTCGAGCGCCAGCACCATTTCCTTGAGCACGGCGAAATCGGCATGCGCCCGCTGGTGCTGCGCGAAATCGCGGATCAACTTGAATTGCACGAATCGACCATTTCGCGCGTCACTACGCAGAAATTCATGCGCACCCCGCGCGGGGTATATGAGCTCAAATATTTTTTCAGTAGCGGCCTGGCCACCGAGAGCGGCGGCGCCTGTTCTTCCACCGCAATCCGCGCGCTGATCAAGCAACTGGTCGGCGAGGAAGATGCAAAGCAACCGCTGACCGACAGCCGTATATCGGAAATCCTGGCACAGCAGGGCATACTGGTTGCCCGGCGTACCGTGGCAAAATACCGGGAGTCGCTGCACATTCTCCCGGTCAACTTACGTAAATCACTTTAAAATCACAAGGAGCAGGGCCATGAACCTCAACCTCACCGCACGTCATCTCGAAATCACCCCGGCTATCCGTCAGCACGTCACCGACAAGCTCGCCAAGATCAAGAACCACTTTGACAACGTAATCGACGTCAATGTCGTGCTATCGGTCGAGAAGCTGCAACAGAAGGCGGAGGCCAATATGCACGTCAGCGGCAAGACCATTTTTGTCGAATCCGAGGACGCCAACATGTATGTCGCCATCGACAACCTGATCGACAAACTCGATCGCCAGGTCATCAAGCATAAGGAAAAATTCACTGCACGCCGTCATGACGATTCCGGCAAACACACTGCTGCCGAAGAATAGGTGCAGCAACCCGGGGCAGCAGCCGACCCGCCCCTCTCTATAATGGTTGAGAAAATATGATTGAAACCATGAACCTGATCAGCAAAATCCTGCCGCCCGAGAATGTCGTCCTCGACGCCGATTCCACCAGCAAGAAACGCGTCTTCGAACGGGTAGGCATATTATTCGAGAACCAGTTGCAAATCGCCCGCAGCGAAGTGTTCGACAGCCTGTTCGCCCGCGAGAAACTGGGTTCCACCGGCCTCGGCCAGGGGGTGGCCATCCCGCACGGGCGGGTCAAGGGACTGCGCGATGCCGCAGCCGCCTTCTTCAAGGTACAGTCGCCGATTCCCTTTGATGCACCGGACGGACAACCCGTCAATTTGATATTTGTGCTGCTGGTGCCGGAGCGCGCCACCGATCTGCACCTGCAAATCCTCGGCGAACTGGCGCAGATGTTCAGCGACAAGAACTTTCGCGAACAATTGCTGGACAGCAACGACCCTGCAGCCATCCACCAGTTGTTTACCAACTGGCATGCCCAATAAGTTATGCTGCAACATAAATTTCCCATCGTACGAATGACAGGCGAACGGTAACAAGGAGCAAGCCATGGCCCAGGTCAACATCAGGCGGCTGTTCGAAGACAAGCAGGAACGTCTGGCACTGCACTGGGTGGCCGGCGCGGACGGCGCGGACAACATCCTCGACAGCGAAGAAGTCAACCTTTCCGACAAGGGGCTGATCGGCCATCTCAACCTGATCCATCCCAACTGGGTACAGGTATTCAGCGAGACTGAATTCGACTATTTGAGCAGCCTTTCTCCCGCCGGGCTGGACGAAGCGCTGGAGCAGATCGCGCACAGCGATTCGCTATGTCTGATCGTCGCCGGCACCGAGCAGATCCCCCAGCAACTGATCGATCTTGCCAACCGCACGCATACGCCACTGTTCCGTTCGCCGTTGAACAGCGTGCACCTGATGTGGCTGGTGCGCCACTACATTACCAAGCAACTGGCCGATTCGACCTCGCGCCACGGCGTATTTCTCGATGTGCTGGGCGTTGGCGTGCTGATTACCGGAGACAGCGGCGTCGGCAAGAGCGAACTGGGGCTGGAGCTGATCACGCGCGGCAACGGCCTGGTCGCAGACGATGTCACCGAGCTGTACCGCATTTCGCCCGACACGCTGGAAGGGCGCTGTCCGGAACTGTTGCGCGACTTCCTCGAGGTGCGCGGCCTCGGCATGCTCAACATCCGCACCATGTTCGGCGAGACCGCGGTGCGCCGAAAGAAAAGCCTGAAACTGATCGTGCACCTGCACCGCCCTCCCGGCGGTGATATATCGAAAATGGAGCGGCTGCCACTAAATGCCAGCTTCCAGGAAATCCTCGGTGTGCAGATCAACACTGTCAGCATCCCGGTGATCGCCGGGCGCAATCTGGCAGTGCTGGTGGAGGCTGCTGCGCGCAATTTCGTGCTGCAGCAACGCGGCATAGACACCATGCAGGAATTCCTCGATCGCCACGAAACCCACATGCAGGGCCAGTAATCATGCAGTTATTCCTGATCAGCGGCCTGTCCGGTTCTGGCAAGAGCGTAGCACTCAAGGTGCTGGAAGATAATGGCTATTATTGCGTAGACAATCTGCCGGTCGAATTGCTGCCTTCGCTGGTCGACAATCTGCAACAGGCCGGATATACCCGCGTGGCTGTCAGCATCGACGTGCGCAGCGGCGGTAATGTTCAGCAACTGCCGCAGCACATTACGAGGCTCAGGGAACAGGGCATGGATGTGCACCTGCTGTTCCTGGAAGCGCAGACCGATACGCTGGTAAAGCGCTTCTCCGAAACGCGGCGGCGCCACCCGCTGAGCGACACCGGGTCAGCGACAGATGGGAAGCAGGGCCTCACCCTGCCGGAATGCGTGCAGCGCGAGCGCGAACTGCTGGCGGAAATCGGCAATATCGGTCATCACATCGATACCAGCGAAGTGGGTGCCAACACCCTGCGCCTGTGGGTCAGGGATTTCATCCATCTCGACCGTGCCCGCCTGACGCTGCTGTTCGAATCCTTTGGCTTTAAACATGGCCTGCCGCTGGACGCCGATCTGGTGTTCGACGTGCGTTGCCTGCCCAACCCGCATTACGATCCGGCGTTGCGACCGCTTACCGGGCGCGACACGGCGGTGGCAGAATTTCTGGAGAAAACACCACTCACCCAAAAGATGTTCGATGACATTCGCGGCTTCATCGAAAACTGGCTGCCGCACTACGTAGATGACAACCGCAGTTACCTGACCATTGCTGTCGGCTGCACCGGCGGACAGCACCGCTCGGTCTATCTGGTGGAGAGGCTGGCGCACCATTTCGAGCAGACGCAACGGCAAGTACTGCTGCGCCATCGCGAGCTGGGAACGAAATGAAATGATGGCGTATATCAAGCCCGGCGACTGGTTCACCCTGTTATGCGGCGCACTGTTTGCCACCTGGCTCGCTGTTACCTTGTGGCAGGGCGGCGCCGCAGACAAGGCAATCATCCGTAGCGGCGGCAATATCTTCCGCGAAGTCAGCCTGTCGCGTAACCAGATCATCGAAGTGCCAGGCCCGCTCGGCATCAGCCGTATTGCCGTGCGCGATCGTGAGGTGCGCGTTACGTCGGATCCTGGCCCGCGCCAATACTGCGTACATCAGGGCTGGCTGAAACAGGCCGGCGAAATTGCGATTTGCCTGCCAAACCAGGTCAGCGTGGAACTGGGCGGCGGAAAAAAAACTTATGACAGCCTCAATTATTAATCTGCAAACCTCCGCACGCGACCATCATATCGCGCGCATGGCGGCACTGGCACTCGGCCTGTCGGTGCTGGAAGCCGCCATCCCTTCCCCGCTGCCCGGCGTAAAACCGGGGCTGGCCAACATCGTCACCCTGATCGTACTGGCACGTTATGGCTGGCAGACCGCTGCATGGGTATCGCTGTTGCGCGTGGTCGCCGGCGGCCTGTTGCTGGGTAATTTTCTTGCCCCGGGTTTTTTTCTCAGCCTCGGCGGCGCCTTGTGCAGCCTGCTGATACTTGCCCTGAGCCAGTACCTGCCTGCGCGCTGGTTCGGTACGGTGACACTCAGCATTCTGGCCGCCTTCGCACACATTTCCGGACAGTTGCTGGTCGTCTACCTGTGGCTGATTCCGCATACCGGCATTGCCTACCTCTTTCCTGTCTTCGCCATTGCGGCGCTGCTGTTCGGCACGGTAAACGGGTTGATTGCAGCACATTTCCTGGTCGAGCCGGAAACTGAACTGGCGCCAGCCTCATGAACAGGAAAACCATTACCCTTGCCCTCACCGGCGCTTCCGGCATGCCCTATGGTATGCATCTGCTGGAATGCCTGCTACAAAGCGGGCAGCACGTGCATCTGGTCTATTCGCAGGCTGCGCAAATCGTTGCCAAACAGGAAATGGGACTAGCTTTGCCTGCACGCCCGCAGGATGCCAAAAAAATGCTGTGCGAGCGCATAGGGCCATTCAACGGTGAGCTGCATGTTCATGGCCGCGACGACTGGTATGCACCGATGGCATCCGGTTCCAATCCGGGCGATGCGATGGTGGTCTGCCCATGCACCATGGGAACGCTGGGCAAAATTGCAGGCGGCATCAGCGACGACTTGATCTGCCGTGCCGCCGATGTCATGCTCAAGGAAAAACGCCCGCTGATCCTGGTGCCCCGCGAAACGCCGTTTTCGGCAATCCATCTGGAAAACATGCTTAAACTGAGCCATGCCGGAGCCGTCATTCTGCCGCCCAATCCCGGCTTCTACAATCATCCGCAAAGCGTACAAGACATCGTCGAATTCGTGGTGGCGCGCATCCTCGACCACCTCGGCGTAGCGCAAGAACTGGCGCAGCGCTGGGGAGAAAGCCGGACCTCCAGCGACTAAGCTGGACAAACTTCTTCCGGAATCAACCAGGAAAAGAATCCCGTGGCTGCAACAGCCAGCCAGGAAAAAAGGCGCACTCGCACTGGAGTGCGCCCGGTAAAACAACCCCGCAACAAAACCGCGGATCAGCCCTTGTCGACAGCCGGGGCTGACCTCACAGCTTCCAGCCCCATCAGTTCGGCTTGCTGATGCCTGGTGTCGGGAAAGGCCAGGTTGCAGCCGGACGCACAGGTGCTGGCGCGGAAGGAGCCGGTGCAGCTGCGGCGGGGGCTGGTGCAGCCGGTTTAGCCGCTGGCTTTCTGGCCACCGCCTTCTTGGCTGCCGGCTTTCTGGCCACTGCCTTCTTGGCTGCCGGCTTTTTG
>CAZMSI010000060.1:0-9978 GCA_964568895.1 uncultured Sideroxydans sp.
TGCGCATCGGGTAGCCGGTCGGCGACACGGTATTGACCTCGATGTTGTCCTCGCTGGCCCTGAAATATTCCTGCTGCACGTCTTTCGGCAGGCCGCATTCCTGCGCCACGGTGAAGCGCGTTGCCACCTGCACCGCGGACGCGCCCATCTCCAGAAAGGAACTGGCGTCGCTGCCGGTAAAGATGCCGCCGGCCGGAATCACCGGGATATCCAGCTGTTCGGCTTTCAGGTAATCCATGACTTCCTGGGTGATGGTGCGCAGGTCGTACTTGGCCCAGTCCAGGCCGAAGCCGAGGTGGCCGCCCGCGAGCGGGCCTTCCACCACCACGAAGTCGGGCAGGCGGTTGGTGCGTGCGTTCTTGCGCAGGAACAACTGCAGCGCGCGCAGGCTGGATACGATGATGCCGAGTTTGGCATCGCGGAAGCGCGGATGGTCTTCCATCATCGCGAACGAGCCGAGGTGCAGCCCCGCCGCCAGCGTGATGCCGTCGATGCCGGCATCCAGCGCCGAGCGCAGGCGCACCGTCAGCGTTTCGCGCGGCGCGTTCATGGTGAGCTTTTCCATGCAGTTGATGAACACCATGCCCTCGCCGCGCTTGGCCTCCATGGTCTTGCTCACGTGCAGTCGGGTAGCTTCGGCCACCTGGCCGAGGTCGAACTTCACCGCGGACTTGTCGGAATTGTCGATGTTGTACTTGTACTGCTGCAGCTTTTCCTTGACGAAGTCGGTGTCGTAGCGCCGGTCGCTCACGGTCGGCAGCATGGCGTCGGAAATATGGCCGACACCACCCAGGCGCGCGGCTTCCAGCGCTAGTTCTGCTGTGGAAATGTCCACGCCCATACCGCCGATCATGATCGGCACCAGTTCCTGCTTGCCGAAGCGCAGGCGGAAATCATCTACTTTTTTAGTCATCATGCCTCCCCAGCGTCGGGGATCTCCTCCAATTCGTTGCGTGCGGCTGTTTACTGCGCGCAACGAGTTATATTTAAATCTATAAGTCTCTATATTACCTTGGAATAGCGTGCGTGTTCCTGTTTTGTGCGCAGGTATTTGTCAAACACCATGCAGATATTGCGGATTAGCATGCGCCCCTTGGGGGTGACGCTGATCCATTGTGGCGAGAGTTTCAGCAGTCCTTCGCGTTCATATTCGCGCAGTTCGTTCAGTTCGGTCGCGAAGTACTGGTCGAAGTCGATCAGGTAAGCAATGTTGAACGATTCCTTGGAAATCTCGAAGTGGCACATCAGCGCCTGGATGATGGCGCGGCGCACCAGGTCGTCCGCATTCAGCTCCAGGCCGCGCATGATCGGCAGCTCGTTGCGGTCGAGCGCGTCGTAGTAGCTTTCCAGGTCGCGGTAGTTCTGGCTGTAGGTCGGGCCGACCTTGCCGATCGAACTGACGCCGATGGCAATCAGGTCGCAGTCGGCGTGGGTGGAATAGCCCTGGAAATTGCGGTGCAAGCGGCCCTGGCGCTGCGCCACCGCCAGTTCGTCGTCCGGCTTGGCGAAGTGGTCCATGCCGATGTAGACGTAGCCGGCATCGGTCAACGTATTGGTCGTCAGCTTGAGGATGTCCAGCTTGGTCTGCGCTGAGGGCAAGTCTTCCTCGTGGATGCGGCGCTGCGGCTTGAACACGGTAGGCAGGTGTGCATAGTTGTAGATCGACAAACGGTCAGGATCGACGGCAATTACTTTCTGCAATGTGGTTTTGATGCTTTCCAGCGTCTGTTTGGGCAGGCCGTAGATCAGGTCTATGCTGACCGATTTGAATCCGTTGGCACGCGCGGCACGGATCACGCGCAGCGTTTCTTCTTCGCTCTGGATGCGGTTGACCGCCTTCTGCACCTCGGGGTCGAAGTCCTGCACGCCGATGCTGATGCGGTTGAAACCGAGTTCACCCAGCAGTGCGATGGTCTCGTCGCTGACCTTGCGCGGGTCGATCTCGATCGAATATTCGCCGTTGTCCACCAGCTTGAAGTATTTGCGCGTGGCGGCCATCAGTTCGCGCATCTGGTCGTCGCTGAGGAAGGTCGGCGTGCCGCCGCCCCAGTGCAATTGCTCCACACGCTGGTCCTTGCCCAGCAGCGCGGCCTGCATCTCCATTTCCTTGATCATGTAGCGCACGTACTGCTCGGATTTGCTGCGATCCTTGGTGATCACCTTGTTGCAACCGCAGTAGAAGCACAGCGTGTTGCAGAACGGGATGTGGAAATACAGCGACAGCGGCCGGCTGATGCCGCCGATCTCGCGTTTGGCCACCCAGGTGCGGTAGGATTCCGCATTGAACGCTTCGACGAAGCGGTCCGCTGTCGGATAAGAGGTATAACGCGGGCCGTTCCGGTCCAGCCTGCGAATCAGATCCAGATCAACTTCCAGTTCCGAAGACACTTCTGTGGTTATGGTCATGACTATTACGGTTATTTCGATTCAGGTAGTGTGTAAGTATGCAGCAAAATTGAATTGCCGCGTTTGATATAGGTCAAAAACCATGACATATTCGTTCCAGCCATTATTATTTTCAGGGCCGAAAAGTGCAAAAAGCAGTAACACTTCCACAACTTAGGGTCGCCTGCTCGAGTTGTAACCTGCGCGAGCTGTGTTTGCCGGTGGACTTGACCGGGGAAGAGATGCAGCGGCTGGAGACATTGACCAGCGTAAAGCGTTCGTTTCGCCGCGGCGATTACCTGTATCGCAACGGCTCGGCATTCGATGCGCTGTATGCGGTGCGCACCGGGTTTTTCAAGACTCAGGTGGTGCACGAGGACGGGCGCGAGCAGGTCACCGGCTTCCAGATGGCGGGTGAGATCATTGGCATGGATGCGATCAGCAACGATGCGCACACTTGCGATGCCGTGGCACTGGAAGACAGCGAGGTGTGCGAACTGCCGTTCAACCGGCTGGAAGCGCTGAGCCGCGAACTGCCAACGCTGCAGCGCCACCTGCACAAGATCATGAGCCGCGAGATCGTGCGTGAGAACGGCATCCTGCTGCTGCTCGGTTCTATGCGCGCGGAAGAACGTCTGGCGGCATTTTTGCTCAATTTGTCGCAGCGCTTCGCCGCGCGCGGCTATTCTCCCACCGTCTTCCACTTACGCATGACGCGCCGGGAGATCGGCAACTATCTCGGTCTCAAGCTGGAAACGGTGAGCCGTACCCTGTCGCATTTTCAGGAGGCCGGCCTGATCAGCGTGCGCAACAAGGCAGTGGAAATTCTCGACCTGAAGGCGCTGCAGTCTTTCTTTGGTCTCACCGCCAAGCCGTTATAGCCCATGCCGGCACATCTGCCGTGCATTGATGATGGTGTGCCAGATGCTTGCTTTGAGTACCTGGTAAATACAGCAAGGTATTCCGGTTTTCTTTGCGTATTATGTGAATTGCCGCACATACCAGCGGCGGGTTCGGCTATACAATATACTGGTATTTCGCCATAGCAGACCATAATTACAATGGATATGAAAACGGATCCACGGCGAAACAAACTCTTGGCGATGTTGCCGGTGGGAGAGTATGAGCATCTGTTTACTGCACTGGAGCAGGTAAAGCTCGGTGCCGGCGAGATTCTGTTCGAACCGTACAAAAAGTTGCGTTACGTCTATTTTCCCGTGGACAGCACGGTGTCGCTTCATTACCAGATGGACCATGGAACGTCGGCGGAAATTGCACTGATCGGGAACGAAGGAATGTTCAGTATCGTTCCCTGTCTCGGCGGCGAAACCTTGCCTTATGTTGCGATGGTTGAAACGTCCGGTCTGGCTTTCCGGCTGGACAGCCGAATTCTGCAGCAGGAATTCAGCCGTTCCGGGGCGTTGCAGCATGTCCTGCTGCTGTATACCCAGGCGCTGTTCACCCAGATAGCCCAGATATCGGTTTGCGGCCGCCACCATTCGCTGCGCCAGCAAGTCTGCCTGCATTTGCTGCTGCTGCACGACCGGTCGCCGGCCGGCCGGTTTGCATTGACGCAGCAGGCTGCCGCACACATGCTGGGGGTGCGGCGTGAAAGCGTAACCAAGGTATCCGGCGAACTGCGCAGGGACGGGCTGATCGATTACCGGCGCGGCTACGTTACGGTGCTGGATCGGGAAGGAATGGAACGGGAATGTTGTGAGTGTTACGATGTGGTGAGCATGGAGTTCAGGCGCCTGCTGGGATGACCGGACAATATAAAGTTAATATGGGCCTGCTGCAAAGCAGCACATTGGAGGCAGAAAATGCTGTCGCGGATGTTTTTATCTGGGACAGCCAGTTCGAGACCGGCATCGCCGAGATAGACCGGCAACATCGGCAACTGGTACAACTCATCAATGGGCTGGGCAGGATACTGGCGCTGGAGACGGAGGCGGATGCATTTGTCCGCTCGTTGCGGGCCGTGTTCGACGAACTGGCGGATTACGTCGAATACCACTTCGGGTTTGAAGAAGACCTGATGGGACAGTTCGGTTGCGGCGACCAGAAACACGAGTTTGCCCACAGACAGGCGCACGCCGATTTTATCCGGGAAATAAACGAGGCCCGGGTCGAGGCCAACGCGCATCCGGCCGAAGTGACCGGCAACATGCTTGCCTATTTGTCGAAATGGCTGATGACCCACATCATCGGCACCGACATGCGCATGGCCAGGGAGATGCTCGCGATGCAATCCGGACTGTCGGAGGATGAGGCGAGAAAGCAGGCCGGGGATTTCATGGGCAGTTCTACCGAGGCGCTGCTGTATGCGATGAACCGGCTGTACGACGGTTTGGCCCGGCGCACACAGGGTCTGCTGGAGGCTAAACGCAGCCTGGATCGGGAGATTGGGGCGCGCAAGGAGATCGAGATTCAATTGCGCAAGCTGTCGCGCGCGGTCGAGTACAGTCCGGTGTCCATCATCATCACCGATGCCAATGGCGAGTTCGAATATGTCAATCCGAGGTTCACCCAGCTTTCGGGCTATACCCTGGATGAATTGCGCGGAAAAACTCCGCGGGTGCTCAAATCCGGCAACACGCCGCAGGAAACATACGACAGCATGTGGGCGGCGCTCAGCGCCGGGCAGGAATGGCATGGTGAACTGCACAACCGCAAGAAAAACGGCGAGCCATACTGGGATTATGCCGCGATTTCACCGGTGTTCGATGCGGCCGGCACCATCATCCACTATGTCTCCATCCAGGAGAATATGACCGAACGCAAGCTGGCGGATGAAATGCTGCACCAGCAAAAGCAGTTTTCCGATGACATCATCAACAGCCTGCCGGGCATATTCTACATGCTGAATCCGCAGGGGCAGTTCGTGCGGGTGAACCCGCAATTCCTGGAGGTGACCGGCTATACCGGAAACGAACTGGACCGCATGACTGCGCTGGATTTCTTCGAAGGGGAAGACAAGAACCTGATCGCGCAACGGATGCAGGAAGTGTTCGTCAAGGGCGATTCGTGGGCCGAAGCGGAATTCGTCACCAGGTCCGGGCAGAAGATTCCCTATTATTTTACCGGGCACCGCACCAGCATCAATGGCCAGGCCTATCTGGTCGGCCTTGGCACCGACATCACCGAGCGCCGCGCACTGGAACAGAAACTGGAGCGCCAGGCCACTACTGATGCGCTTACCGGACTGCCTAATCGCCACCATTTCATCGAACAGGCGGAGCAGGAATTGATCCGGGCGCGGCGCTATAACAAACTACTGTCTGCACTGATGCTGGATCTTGACGATTTCAAGGCGATCAACGATGGCCATGGCCATCAGGTCGGCGACAGCGTGCTGTGCAAGGTCGGCGAAGTGTGCCGCAACAGGTTGCGCGAGGTCGATATTATCGGGCGCATGGGCGGGGAGGAATTCGCCATTCTGTTGCCCGAAACAGACGTTGCGCATGCGCTCGAGGTTGCGGAGCGGCTGCGGCAGGATATTGCCGCAGCCGTGATTCCGCTTGAACACGGACAAGTATTAAGCATCAGCGCTTCCATCGGTGTCGCCACGCTTACCGCGGCGGATGCCGATGTCGACGGCCTGCTCAACCTTGCCGACAAGGCGATGTACGAAGCCAAGCGCGGCGGGCGCAACAAGGTTTGTGTTGCGCCCGGTGCATGAGGCCGGCCCCGGGCAGGGCGATCAACCGATGTGCAGTTCCTGTTTTTCCAGCAATTCCTGGAACTTGTCTTCCGGCACGGCGAGTGAAAACAGGGAGCCCTGAAGATAATCGCAGCCGAATGCCAGCAACAGATCGCGCTGTTCCGCAGTTTCCACGCCTTCGGCAATGGTCCTGATGCCCAGTTTGCGGGCCATTACGATGATCGCCTCGGTTAACGCCTTGTCGCTTTCATCGTCGGTCAGGTCGCGAATGAACGAGCGGTCTATCTTGAGGTAATCGATGTTGAAGCGCTTGAGGTAGGAGAGCGCCGAATAGCCGGTACCGAAATCGTCTATGGAAATCTCGATGCCGTTGTTGCGGAATTCCAGCAGCCGCTGCTGGACAACAGGAGATTCATTGAGCAGCAGGCCTTCGGTGATTTCCACGGTAATGCTGTTGCCGGGCAGGCCGAGAGTTGCCAGCATATCGAGCCAATTGTCCTTGTCGTTTTTCCCGGCAAACTGCGCGGGAGATTTGTTTACGCTTACCGCGATCAGGTTGCCGAACTTCCTGCGCCAGCGCTCGGCGCTGGTGGCCGCTTCGCGAAATACCCAGTCGCCGATTTCTTCGATCAGTCCCGACTCTTCGGCGAGCGGGATGAATATTTCCGGGCTGACCATGCCGCGGTGTGGATGGTGCCAGCGCAGCAGTGCTTCGGCCTTGACGATGCGCCCGCTCGTTGCTTCCACGATGGGCTGGTAGTACACCTCCAGCTGATTTTGTGCCAGCGCCAGCCGCAGGTCGTTGCCGATTACCATTTTCTCCAGTGCTTCCTGCTGCATGGATTTGGTGAAGTAGCTGAACCGGTTGCGTCCTTCCGCCTTGGCCACATACATGGCCTGGTCGGCATGCTTCAGCAGTTGTTCCATGTTTGCTGCATCGTTCGGGTAGAGTGCGATGCCGACACTGGCCGAAACGTAGCCGATTTCTCCGCCGCTAAGCGAAAAGGGACTGCCCAGTTGATGGATAATGTTTTGCGCGATCCGCTCGACATGTGTTGTGCTGCCGAATTCCGGCAGGATCACGGTAAATTCGTCCCCGCCCATGCGTGCCACGGTATCGGTTTCGCGCACGCATCCCAGGATGCGCAGCGAGGCTTCCGCCAGCAACTGGTCGCCTTCGGCATGTCCCAGGGTATCGTTGATCTCCTTGAACCGGTCGAGGTCGATGAACAGCAGCGCTACCGGGTGCCCGACGCGATGCGCTTTCTTGATTTCCTGGCTCATCCGGTCCTGGAACAGGCGGCGGTTGGGTAGCTTGGTCAGGGTGTCGAAGTTGGCCTGTTGCCAGATCAGGTCGTCTTTCAGCTTCCTGTCGGTGATGTCCGAAAATTGTGCGATGTGGCGGTAGATTTTGCCGTCCGGGTGGCGGATCAGGCTGAGGTTGACCCATTGCGCATACAACTCACCACTTTTGCGGCGGTTCCATATTTCGCCATTCCAGTGCCCCTCGCCAAGCAGGGTTTTCCACATCTGATGATAGAATTCCCTGTCCTGCCTGCCGGATTGCAGCATCCGCGGATTTTTCCCCAGCGCTTCCTCACGCGAATAGCCGGTAATCAGACTGAAGGCCGGGTTGACGTCCACGATGTCATTGTTTTCGTCCGTGACCATGATGGCTTCGCTGCTCGACTGGTAGATCGATGCTGACAGCTTCAGCGCCTCTTCCGCGCGCTTGCGCTCGGTAATGTCGCGCGACAGGCCGGTAATGCCCAGTACCTGGCCATAGTCGCCGAGTATCGGGGTGCGCAGAACCTCCTGCCATTCCTCCTGCCCGTTCTCGACAACGACTTTCTCGACATATTTCTGCGTGCCGCTATTCATGATCTCCTGTTCTTCGGTGCGGTATTGGGCGGCTATTTCCGGCGGCAGGATATCCATATCCGTTTTGCCGACGATGTCCGGGATTTTCATGCCTCCGTACGTCCTGGCGAACTCTTCGTTTACCGCCAGGAAACGCCCCTCGCTGTCTTTCAGCCAGATCTGGTAGGGCAGGTTGTCCAGCAGCGTACGCAGGGTTGCCTCATTGTCGCGCCGCAACTGTTCCAGGCGGCTGAGCTCCTCGATATTTTTCTGCGTAGGGCGGAACATCAACAGGTAAAACACCGGGAATATCATCACCACCAGCGAAGTGGCGTCGAGCAGGGTGGACTGGAATTCGGACAGGCGCGGCAATAGAGGAAGCACCAGCATGACCAGTACTTCCACGGTAAATACGGTTGCCACCAGCATCAGCAGCAGGCGCATGGGCGAGATGCGCTTCACCGTTTTTGCAGCTTTTCCTCCGTTATTGGGCATTATTTGGTTGCCTCTGTATTTTTTGAGTAATCCGCGTTGCTTGGGCGTTGGATAAGACGCGGGGCAACCAATTTATCAGGAAATCCGGCTTATGTGTATGGTTTTTGGTCCGTTGTTACTATCCGAATAAGGAAATGGCGGAGGTGAAAACGGTGGAGCGGGTGAAGGGAATCGAACCCTCGTCGTAAGCTTGGGAAGCTTCTGCTCTACCATTGAGCTACACCCGCGGGTAAAATGCGGCCGTAATCTTACCATGGCGGTATTGGAAAGTGATTTCAGTCTCCATCAACGGCGCGGCACGTGATTTTCCGCAGGCAGTCAGCGTGGCCGAGCTGATCCATGACATGGGTTTGGGCGGCAAACGCATTGCGCTGGAGCGCAACGGCGAAATCGTGCCGCGCAGCCGGTTCGAGCAACAGATGCTGGCGGACGGCGACAAGCTGGAGATCGTGGTTGCGGTCGGCGGCGGTTAACAAAACTAAATTTTAGGGTAGTGAGATGAGCGATAAATTAACCATCGCGGGGAAGGCCTATTCCTCGCGCCTGCTGGTCGGTACCGGCAAATACAAGGATTTTGCCGAGACGCGCGCGGCGCTCGACGCCAGCGGTGCCGAGATCGTCACCGTGGCGATCCGTCGCACCAACCTCGGACAGAACGCGAACGAGCCCAGTCTGCTCGATGCGGTACCGCCGTCGCAGTTTACTTACCTGCCGAATACCGCCGGCTGCTACAGCGCCGACGATGCGGTGCGCACACTGCGTCTGGCGCGCGAGCTGCTGGACGGACATACCCTGGTCAAGCTGGAAGTGCTGGGCGACCAGCAGTCGCTCTATCCCAACGTGGTGGAGACCATCGCCGCGGCGAAGACGCTGGTGGCCGACGGCTTCCAGGTAATGGTCTACACCTCGGACGACCCGATCATCGCCAAACAGCTTGAAGACATCGGTTGCGTGGCGATCATGCCGCTGGCCTCGCTGATTGGTTCCGGCATGGGCATCCTCAATCCGTGGAACCTGCAACTGATCATGGAACGCGTGAATGTGCCGGTGCTGGTCGATGCCGGCGTGGGTACGGCTTCGGACGCGGCCATCGCGATGGAACTGGGCTGCGACGGCGTGCTGATGAACACCGCGATTGCCGGCGCGCAAAACCCGGTGCTGATGGCCGGCGCGATGAAGAAAGCGGTGGAAGCCGGGCGCGAAGCCTTCCTCGCCGGGCGCATGCCGAAGAAGTTGTATAGTGCGAGTCCGAGCTCGCCGACTGCAGGCATGATCGGCAAGGCCTGAATGCCGGAACAGCATCCTCATATTCGCAGCTATGTGTTGCGCCAGGGTCGCGTATCCAATGCGCAGCAGCGCGCACTCGAGACGCTGAGGCCGCGCTTCGGCATTCCCTACGAGGTCAAGCCGCTCGATCTCGAAGCGGTGTTCGGCAGGCCTGCACCCAAGATACTCGAGATCGGCTTTGGCATGGGCGAAACCACTGCGACCATCGCCGCTGCGCATCCCGAGAACGACTACCTCGCGCTCGAAGGGCATAACCCGGGTGTTGGCGGCCTGCTCAAGCACATCGA